>VHCR01000141.1 GCA_016871655.1 Verrucomicrobiota bacterium | reverse complement strand
TCAGCGTTCCATAAGCGCCAGAGCCCTTGGCATGCACTGTCCGCTCCGGGATGCGCTCGCGATTTTGATGCGCAAGTTTTTCAATCAGCTGATAGTCGGTCATCAAGACTGGCCCGCGCGGGCCTGCTGTGAGGCTGTGTTGATTGCTAGCAAGAGGACAACCGGCGGTGGTGGTAATGGTTTTTGAAGAGTTCATCCATTAACGTTACAGGTTGTAGGTTGCAGGTTGCAATTTTTTTGTTATCTTCTCGATCCCATGTCTAAAAAACAACTCCAGCTTGCAACGCTTCTTTTTTCAGTCTTCATCGACATGTTGGGGTATGGGATTGTGATGCCGATTTTACCCCGTTATGCCGAAGTGCTCGGTGCGCCTGCATGGCAGATTGGATGGGTAATGGGCATTTTTTCTTTGGCGCAATTAATCATGCTGCCGTTTTGGGGGCATCTTTCCGATCGCATTGGACGCAAACCTGTCTTGGTGATTAGTATGTTAGGAACGGCTGTTGGTTATCTCGTGATAGGAGTCGGACATTCTATGATGATGGTGCTCTTGGGGCGTGCTTTGGATGGAGCTGCTGGAGGGAATATGAGTGTGATTCAAGCTTCAATAAGTGATCTGACAACGCCTGAAGAGCGGGCTGGTATGATGGGAAAAATAGGGGCTGCTTATGGTTTTGGATTTATTTTTGGTCCAGCCTTGGGAGGATGGAGTGCTTATTATTGGGGAGGGGCCGCTCCGATGCTGATAGGAGCTTGCTTAGCGGCTCTGAATGTTTTTCTCATTTTGGCAATTCTTCCAGAGCCGCTCAAAGAAAAGAAAATGAAAGGAGCAGAGCATCCACCGCTTTGGAAAATTTTAGAGCATGTTGAGAAGAAAAAATATCTTCCAGCGGTTTTGACATTTTTTTGTTTTGTGTCTGGATTTTCGATGATGATGACGCTTTTGGCGCTTTTTTTCTATCATCGCTATGGAGTCAATGAACTCAAAGTGGGATATGTTTATACGATGTTCGGCGTGATTGCGATTATTCTTGAGGGAGGTTTGTTTGGATTCTTGGCGAAAAAATTTAGCAATCGGAATATTGCTACTGCGGGCGCACTTCTCTTAGTAGGAGCTTCTTTTGTCATGCCATTGACTTGGAGTGTGGCAATGGCCGTTGGTTGTTGCGCTATCTTGGCCATCGGTGATAGCTTGCTAACACCGGTGCTTCCAACGGTTGTCTCAAAGAGCGCCAAAGAAGAATGGCAAGGAGCGGCTTTTGGATTTTATCAATCAGCTGGTTGCTTTGCTCGATGTATTGGGCCGATAATGGCGGGATTTTTTCTGACAATGAATCTTCAAGGACCTCACTATGCTCTCACTTCTTTTTGGATTGCTTCCGGATTTTTGCTGCTTTCCTTTTTTTTCTCAACTAGACTTCCATCATGATGCTAGATTTTTTAAATTGGCAGTCGTTGATTCTATTGAGTGTGTTAATCGGCTTAGAATTAGTCTTAGGAATCGATAACATTGTTGTGATTTCTTTGATAGTGGAACCGCTTGCTCCTCTCTTGCGGCAGAGGGCGCGGCAAATTGGCTTGGTGATTGCGCTTCTGTTGAGAATTATTTTTATTTTGGGAGTTTTTTCTTTAGTGCGACTCACTACTCCTTGCATTGGCTCGTTTTCGGTTAGAGATCTTTTTTTATTAAGTGGAGGAATGTTTTTGATAGCGAAAGGCTTTTTTGAACTTTATGACATGCTTTTTGCCAAGCAACAGCAGGAGGTCAAGCATGCTGTTGGAAAGAGCGCTTTGGCTGCTGCTATCGTGCAAATTATCATGCTTGATTTGCTTTTTTCGATTGATTCCGTCATCACTGCAGTGGGATTGACGAGCCACCTTTCGATCATTGTTGCGGCCGTGACCCTCTCTTTCCTGGCGGTGTTGTGCTATGTGGGGCCGCTTGGAGAATTTATTTTAAAATATCCCTCCCTCAAAATTTTAGCCTTAACATTGATTGTCATGATTGGTGCTAGCTTGGTCCTTCAAGGATTCCACTATCATTTTTCCGAAGAAGGAATTTACATTGCGATTGTTTTTGCTGTAGTGGTCGAGCTCTTGCAGATGATGTATCAAAAAAATCATACCTCCAATAAATGATTCCCACATCATAAGAAAAACTTTAGATTGCAGTTCATGATGCGTATCGCTCTTCCCAGATTGTTTCAGTTATTTCTATTTTTGCTTCTTCTTCAAACACCTCTTTTTGCTTGGCCGATGAGGCAAGCAGAGTTAGGAGAAGAGGGGGTCAATCAATCAAAATCTAATCCAAGAAACAATCCTGTGGATATCCAAACAGCTGGAGAACGTTCTTTTGAAGAACGTTCAAACATAGAAGAGGATAGAGGACTGCATGAAATACCAATCTCAAGTGGTGACTTTATCGGAGTTCCTGTTCAATCTCTTAAGAATGTGTCAAGAGAGCATGTTGCAGAGCAATTCTCAAAAATATTAGAAAAAATAAGAGAAAAGCATCCAGATCGAGATATTGTTGCAGGGATTGTAAGTCAAAAAGCTTCTCCTCTTTCTTACGATCAATCAATCGTGTTTAAAAAAGATCTCATCGAAACTCTTCCTGATAACGTGCGAGAACCTTTTGAAGAAGCCTTGGCGATGGCTAGAGAATTAAAGACTCAAGGGAAAAATGAAGATGCAACATCACTAATGGCACAAGCCTATGGAAAAAGAGAGCAATATTTAAAACAGCAGCTCAAACATATTGAAGATATGCATCAGATCAGTTATGGCGTTAATTCAGCAAGACTAACAAAGGAGCTTTTGCAACAGGCAGAAGAAATTGCAGCAAAGATTCACTCTATTACTCATCCAGTTCCTATTCTTGGATCGTTGCTCAACTATTTCTTTTCTTCTGATCCTAACCCGCTCAACCTGATAAAGGAGTTTAAAAAAGCGACTTCAAATGAAGGGAGATCTGCAGCTCTTGATAAAATCAAGAAATTGGAATGGAGTGTTAATTTTGCGGCAATAGATAAGCTAACAGCAAGATCGAAAATAAAGGAGAATTATCAAAATAGAGAAAATTTATTAAGTTCATTAGAAACCATTGCAAAAGAGTTTCCATTGCCAATAAAACAAAAACAACAGAATGAAAAAGCAGAAAAGGTCTTAGAACTTCCAGTCACGATGGAATGGTTGGCTCTTTCAGATGTCGAAGCGCGTATTCAGGAGATGGCTCCAAATTCCAATTTGCTTAAAAGCGTTTATGGAACGGATGGAGTGGAAAAAATTGCTCTTGATTACAATGCTGTGAAGCAACTCATTGATGAAAATGAGCCCAATATTATTATTCAAGAAGGAAGTTCATTAGAAGAGGCTAAGTTAGAATTACAGAAAAATATTTTCCGACTTCTTGGTGAAAATATCTCTTTTAAGTTTCGGAGAGTTTCTAAAAAATTAACGAGCTTGGAGAAGTTACAAGAGCGTGACGACTCTAAGCCAAGTGAGCTTAATACAAGATTAGAATGTATGGCTCTGTTCTTAGGTATGGATATGGTTACTATGAGTGATAACTCTGTTCCAGAGTATATGAAAAACTGGGCTCAAGATACGATGAGGAATGTTTATCCAATTTTAAAGAGAGCGAATGATTTTATTGATGAGTATACGGTTCATTTTAGTGAGGCAACGCTTTCAGAGGATCCGGAAGCTTTGAACAAAGTAAGAGAGTTACTTTGCATGAGTCATGAGCGTAGATTGTTTGAATACGAATTACATAGCGAAGGGATCGGAAGAGTTAGATCAGCTATAATGGAATTAAGGAGAGCAGTACGGGACCAAGTCAACGAAGATGTAGCTTCCTATCACTTGCAATCAGCTCTCTTGTTGATGCAGAGCGCTTCTGAAGCGAATCACCATCCTATAGAAGTAATTTATCCTGACGGATGTTGTAGAAAAGGAGATAATTCTGAATCACTAAAATTAAGGCAAGCCGCCGAGCTCTATGCCATGGCCGCTTATCTAAAAAGAAAACCAGAGCCTTCTTCTCGGGATGTAGGAATAGGAGCAGAGGATAGGATAGCAGAAGATTATGCTGCTCTTGCTCAGCGAGTCCTTGCAGGTGAGAAAATAGATGATTATGAGGTTGCTATTCCGAGTGCAATATTAAGACGCAGCGAACAGCTGTTTTATAAAGAAAGTTTAAGGAAGAGACTGGAAGCTGAAGCCAGCAGAGCCCAACAAGCAGGCGATCAAGAGCTATACAATTCCATCGAGTTAAGACTTTCTCAAATTCCTCCTGAGCATAAGAACATGAACAGAGGAACAGAAGATGAAGACCTATTTCTCAACTAGTCGTTTAAATTCGCTCGCTTTCAAATAAAATATGCATCATGCCACTAGTAAAACTTTTAAGCACTGATTTTGATGGCACTCTTATTGAATCTTCTTCAACAGAGCCAGCTTTTGTTTTTCCAGGTAAAGAAAAATGCAATGAGATGTTGGGCCTAGAATTGAGTGAATTAATAGGAGAGGGGGGTATTTGGGCAATTAACACCGGAAGACCGCTAGATTTACTTTTG
>VHCR01000140.1 GCA_016871655.1 Verrucomicrobiota bacterium | reverse complement strand
GTGCTACGACAGTTGGTTTTGCCAACAGAGTTGACCGTGGCTGGCATTTTTGAGACGGGGCGCTATCAATACGACAGTGAGTTTTTGCTCGTTCCGTTGCATATTGGCCAAGAACTCTACGGCCTTGGAGATAGTGTTCATGGGCTTTCTGTTTGGACACAAGATGCTGATCGTGCAAACCTCGTGCAGCAGGCGCTGCGTCAGAAGTTGCCAGAAGATTTTGCAGTGACTACTTGGATGGATGCGAACAAACAACTCTTTGATGCGATCGCGATGGAGCGGCATGTGATGTTTTTTTTACTGATGTTTATCATTCTCGTTGCAGCGTTTGGCATCATGAATACGCTTATCACGGTGACCGTTCAAAAGACACGAGAGATCGGTATTCTCAAAGCCCTTGGTGCTCGCACATCACAAATCATCAACATCTTTCTCATTCAAGGAATGGTCGTTGGTTTCATCGGTGTCGTGACAGGCTTAGCGCTTGGAATGACACTGATTCGTTGGCGTAATGAAGTGAGCGATGCGCTCTCTTCGTTTTTAGGAGTCGAAATTTTTCCGCGCTCCGTCTACCAATTTTCTCAAATCCCCGCCGAAATTGTGCCAAGCGATGTCGCTCTCATTTGCATCAGCGCCTTTGTCATTTGTTCTGTGGCGGCATTGATCCCGGCCTGGATCGCATCACGAATGGATCCAGTCAAAGCCTTGAGGTGTGAGTAAAAAATTGTCTGCTAATGGTTTTTTCCTGAGGAGAGAACGGTAAGATAACGTCGTTGCGTTACTAGGTGAGTTTGTAAATCGAAAGTTTCAATCCTCATTTCTTTTAGAGTCCAGAGACCATCGATTTTTTGAGCAGAAATAACTTCAAAACGTTTGAGTAAGTTTCCTTTTTTATCAAAACCTTCCATGCGCAGTGGCGCGCCGCTGTTTTCATCAATCCAGAGGCGTGCGGATCCGTAAGGTCCTTGGTTATCGAGAGGCGGGAATAATTCTAATACCGAAGACTTAGTGCCGCGGAGTTGCTCGCTCCCAGCTAAGCGAGGATGAGGCCAATATAAAAATCCCAGCGAGAGATCATCGTAGGTGACGCCGGTGTGACGGATTTCTTGGTAGCGTTGGTCGTTGGAGAGGGAAGAGTTTTTTTCTTGCTGTGTATCGGTGAGCGAAGTTTGAGTCTTTCCCAATGTTAAAATAATTTTTTCTTCGGGATCCTGTAGGAGATATTCAATCTGACCTTTCTCAATTTTGAAAATCAGTGGCAGTGGCTCTTCTCCTCCGCGAATTTCTGCGTTGAGTGTGATCGGATGTGTGGTGGGACGAAGCCGTGCCTTGAGGAGGAGGGCTTCGGCAGAAGAGTCAGCTCTGGCATTGCAAAGCAGTGTTAGTAAACAAAGAATCAGGAACGAAGAACGAAGTTTTCGCAGTCTGCAACCTGCAACTTGTAGCCTGCAATCTGCTTTCATGCTGGCACAGGTGCGATCAATCCCCCTGTTGGAAAATCGGGCAGTGTTGGTTTAGAAACTTCTGCTGTCACCACGGTCGGTGTTGGTGGAAGCGGTGGAGGTTTCTGCTCAAGGACGGGAGGGTTTTTCATGTGGCCGAGATTGATGAGGTCTTCCACTTGGGCTCCTTCCAAAGTCTCAAACTCAAGCAACGCTTGAGCGATCAAAGCAACCTTGTCGCGCTTTTCATCAAGGATTTTTTTAGCGCGGGCGTAAGCATCATCGATGAGGCGTTTCACTTCGGAGTCGATCGTTTGAGCTGTCGCTTCGCTGTACTCGCGTTTGCTGGAGACTTCGCGTCCGAGGAAATGATAGTCACTCTCTTCCGTAAAACGAATCATTCCGAGAGAGCTCATGCCCCACTCGCAAACCATCTTGCGGGCCATTTGTGTGGCTTGAGCGATGTCTCCTGATGCGCCATTGGAAATATCATCCGAAAACATTTCTTCGGCAATACGTCCTCCCATGGTCATCACAAGTCTATCAAGAGCCTCCTTGCGTTGAACCGAATGCTGATCGTTTTCAGGAAGGTACATTGTAGCCCCTAAATATTGACCACGAGGAATAATCGTAACTTTGTGCAAAGGATCGGTGTGTTCGAGGATGACGTTAAGGAGTGCGTGACCTGCTTCATGCCAAGCGGTGGAGGTTTTTTCTTTCTCGGTCATCGCTAAGCTGCGGCGCTCTTTGCCCCAACGAACTTTATCGCGAGCTTCTTCCAATTCAAATTGCATGATTGCTTTGAGTCCTTTGCGTGCTGCCATGAGAGCGGCTTCATTCATAACGTTAGCAAGTTCTGCACCTGAGTAGCCAGGAGTTCCGCGAGCAATTCGAGAGAGATCGACGCTCTCGGAGAGTTTCACTTTTTTTGCATGGACTTTCAAAATTTCTTCGCGGCCTTTGACGTCAGGAAGGCTGATGGTCACTTGACGATCGAAGCGGCCTGGGCGCAAGAGTGCAGGATCCAGAACGTCAGGGCGGTTGGTTGCGGCAATGATGATGACTCCATCTTGTGCATCAAATCCATCCATCTCGACGAGTAGTTGATTGAGGGTCTGTTCGCGTTCATCGTGACCTCCGCCCATGCCATGACCGCGATGACGACCGACAGCGTCAATTTCATCAATGAAAACAAGACAGGGAGCCGACTTGCGTCCTTGTTCAAACATATCGCGAACACGAGAAGCGCCGACGCCAACGAACATTTCAACAAAGTCAGAGCCGCTGATGTTGAAAAAAGGAACGTCAGCCTCACCAGCGATGGCGCGCGCAAGTAGGGTTTTTCCAGTTCCGGGAGCGCCAATCATGAGGACGCCTTTAGGAATGCGGCCTCCCAGTTTTTGAAATTTTTTCGGATCTTTTAAAAATTCAACCAACTCTTGAACCTCGTCTTTCGCTTCTTCGACGCCAGCAACATCCTTGAATGTAATTCTATTTTTTTCGCGAGCTAACATCTTCGCTTTGCTTTTGCCAAAGCCCATGGCACTCTTGCCAGCCATTTTAATTTGTGAGCGGAAAAAGAAATAAATGATCAAGAAGAAAAGGATGATCGGAAGAAAGCTGGCGATGGTTGAAAGAATGAGATTGGACTCCGAGCGTGGAGTCGGCGTAATGCCAGCTGCCAACAGCTCTTTTTCAAGTGTTGTCCCGTTGAACGGCATGTAGACAGTTGTTTTAAAAGGAGTCGCAATTTCCTCGTTGTTTGTCTTTCCTTTTTTAAGATAGAAACCGCTGAGGGATTGGGTATTTTTTCCTTCTTCAACCAAGAGTTCTAATGGCTTATTTTGAGTAGAAATGATTTTTCCATCCTTCAAGAGAGTTTCAAATTTAGGAAGCGGAATTTCTTCAGCAGTGATAAGATTGTTGCCGCGGAAGAAAAAAGCGCCAGCAATAAGACCGAGAGCGATGACGATAAAAATGAGCCCACGCCAGTTCATGGAATCATCAGGGTCTTTGTCTCTTTTTGGAGAAGAGGGTGGTGGAGTGTTGGGGCTGTTAAGAGATGGATTTTGATCGGACATTAGAAAAGTTTAAGGGTTGAAGCGTTGAAGAGTTGAAGGGTTTAAAGGCAGTGTTTTGATGGCTCTTAAATTTTTAAACTCTTAATCTGACTGCCAATAATATATTGGCGCTCATGAAGAATAAGCAATTACGCTTTCAGAGCTTCTACTTTACAGATATTTTGATCAAATTGCAAATTTTACATCACTAAAATGTCCTTTCAACGCTTCAACGCTTCAACGTTTCAACCCTGCCAGGGCTTTTGTCCTGGCAGTCTCGTCCTTTCCATTCATGATGTTGCTCCTAGCACTCAGGAAACTGTGCAAAAAATGATCGATGATTTAAGGCAGTGTGGTGTTTCTTGCTGCTCTTTGCTCGTGGTGCCTCATTATCACAAGAAGGAATCTCTGACACGAGCACCTGATTTTGTAAAATGGCTTCACGAAAAACAAAATGAGGGGCACGAGATTGTTCTTCATGGATGGGCTCATTTGAGGCCTGTAGCCTTGAACGAGGGGCTTTGGAAGCGATTGATGACGCAGTGTTACACGCGCGGTGAGGGAGAATTTTATGATCTCAGTTATGACGAGGCTCGAGAAAAATTAAAAATAGGAAAACAAAAGTTGGAGCAGGCTGGATTTGATTTAAAAATGATCACAGGGTTTATAGCGCCAGCGTGGTTGTTGAGTCGGGAGGCTGAACGAGCCGTTACTGATGAAGGTTTTTCGTACACGACGCGTTTACATGGAGTGATCGACTTGCGCAAGGCTCCTCCAATTTTCCATCGCTCTCAAAGCATGGTCTATAGCGTCAGTGCAGCCTGGCGACGAGGCTTGAGTCTTCTCTGGAATGAATTTTTATTGCGACGAGCTGAGCGTAAAGTGTGGCCGTTGCTCCGGTTGGGATTGCATCCGCCCGATTGGCGTCACCCTGCGATTCGAAAGCATGCTTTAGCTGTGGTGAGTCGAGTAATGCAGAGGCGAGTGGTAATGACTTATGCTGAGTGGATGAAGAAAACTTGAAATTTGAAGACTGCCCTCAAAATAAGAAATTCGATGGCTGACCCCAATCGTTAAAAACGAGTGCGGGTGAATTTTTTATTTTCTGGCTGTTTTAGAGGTGCAGGTTGCTTTTCTTTTGCTA
>VHCR01000139.1 GCA_016871655.1 Verrucomicrobiota bacterium | reverse complement strand
CTTTCCGTATTTTTTGTGACATTGGCATCCTTCTTGGTTGCCGGTGTCATCCTTTATGAGTCAACGTCTTATTTTTACCTACTTGATTTTCCCGCCTCGGGTGTCAAAACTTATGAGGCAACAGGGTTAAAAGTTGAAGTTGAAGTTAAGACTTGCCTTCGGCGAAAAAGTAAAAAATGTTTTTATTCGCGAAGCGCTCGAAACTTCAACTTCAACTTTTAACTTAAACTATTACGAAGTGTCGCTATCAAATGAATTTTTCTTTTGTACAATTTAGCACCCTGAACGCCGACAAAGTGCTTTCCACGTTGGAGAAATATTGGAGTCAAGCATTCCTACTTCTTCAAAGCGTCCATCTAGAATGAGCTCGATGAGCCGCTGGGCCTCTTCCCATGCTGGTTGGATCATAGTCGAATCAAATGGTTCACTAATCCCTGCAGCCTCAGGATGGATGGGAAGTTGAAAAAAACAGAGATCCGTGTTTTCGATGGTTGGCAAAGGAAGTTCCGATTCTTGGACTGCTGCAAGCTGAGGCGCTAATTTTAAATAGAGCGGCAGCTGCAGGTCATGCCAAAAAACAGTTTCTCCACGAAGTCTAAAATGTGTGTGATTTGGAGTTTCTTTTTTCCACTCTTGATGATGAGAGGTTTTATAATCGAGAAGAAGCCATCGCTTTTTTTCAGGATGCCAATCAAGTCGATCGATGCGACCTTGTAAAATCAGAGAGCGATTATCATCAAGGACTATTTTTTCTTCTAGTAGTGAAGAAGAGCGGCTTTTTCCTTCCACGGCAATAGTCTTCCACCCTTCCGCACGATGAGCAGCTTCTGCTCGTGCAAAACCTTTTAAAGCGCGCCACACTTCTCCTTGTTGAGAGGATACCGCTGGGGAAGGTTTTTTTCCAAACTGTGATTGGAAAGTCCGTTCCAGGGCCTTCTCCAGCCAGTTACAAAAGATAGATTCTTTTTTTTCTTCTCGCAATGATGCTTCAGCGCTGAAGTTTGCTAAGATGCGATGCAGGAGGACTCCAAATAGACTTGCTGTCATTTCAACAGGGGCTTCCAAAACCTCTCGCAATTTTAAAACATGCTGTAGATAAAAAAGCCGTGGTGAACGCAAGTAGGTTCGCAGGGAGGTGACGTTGCAGGTTACAGGCTGCAAGTTACAGGTTGCAGGGCGCAGAAGCTGAGGGGTGGTTGTTATTCGTGCTTTATCGATATTAGTTTGTTGATCGGCAAGATGATCCTTATTCGATGAGCAAATATTTTTCCAATCTTGAATCCCTGTAGCCTGTAGCCTATAGCCTGTAGTCTGTTGTTGTGTGAGCGACAGAACACGATCTGGCAATGCAGCAGCAGCGCATCCTTGCAGCAGCAGCCGACTCGGGCGAACAGGCTCATCGCGGCCGTTGTAGCGAGGAGCTAAGATGGCAACGCCTCCCTCTTTTTTTCGAGAGTGTAAAATTAATTGGAGATAGTAGTGATCGCGAGCGAGCTGATCTTCTGCTGCGAGCAGGCCCAGCTTTTTACGCACTCTTTCGGACAAAAATGGATCGCTTTTAGCAGCAGTAGGAATAGCTCCTTCATGGCAAGAAGTGAGTACCAACGCGGGAACATCTTCCGCTGCGGCCTCAAGCCAGCCGATGATTTCAATCGCTTGAGTTTGTTCCAATTCAGGAATCGATTCTTTGCTCAGCATTTCTAAAAGAAAGGAGAGGAGCTCGGAGGCGCTCCAGTCGAGTGTGGAGGGGCGTCCGCGCGAAAGCGAAGATCCAGCATCCACTCTATAAGCAGCAAGTTCTTCCAGCTCCTCAAGGAGGAGAAGTAGTTTTTCAAAACATGCCAAAAAAAAGTGTTCTTCTGGATCCGTGCGGCGCGCCTTTTCTTGTCCGAACAAGTAAACTAGCATGTTTCGCCATTGTTGCAGTACTCTCTCCAATGGCTCAGGCTCAAGAGCAAAAGCAAAATGTTTTTCTAATTTTTTCAATAAAGCGCCGAGTGTTTCTTCTTTGTGAAATTGCTTTAAATGATTCTCCTCTAAAAAAAGAGCGAGATGTTCTCGTTCCCAATCGTCGAGTTCACGAATTAAAAGCTCAGAAGAAATAGGGAGCGAAGCATTTAACCCGCATCTTTCACGTTGATCCTGCGGCGGCTTGCGAGAGCCTGATGCAGACTGCGTTGGGTTCCGGTTTAGGCTTGGGGGGTGTGTCGAATACAGCCCAGCACCGAAATCCTCGTCCGCCCTCTCTGCATCACGCTGCGCTGAGCCTGGCGACGGACCACCGTGAAAGATGTGGGTTAACTTTGTGGCCACGGTTGGATGTCGTAAAAGATCCGCTACAGCAGCGAGAGAAGGAGGAGTGCCTGGAGCGCGATCTAAGAATTTTTGAAAAGCCTCAATCAAAAGAAAAAGGGAACTTCCTTGAAAAGGGCGGCCGCCCGCCCAGCGAGTCTGGAAGCCCATTGCAGCGCCTGCTTCCCGCAAGAGTGATAACGCTTCTATTTCTGGAGCAACGATGACTACTGAATTTTGCGGAGTTGTTTTTTGCCATTGTGCGATGATCTCCCATGTCTGAGCTGCTTGATCGCGACTCCGCTCACACGAGATTAAGATTTTTTCGGGAACTTCTGCAGGATTTTCCAGCCAATACGAAGGAATGATTTTTCCATAGCGATCGAACCCAGTAGCATGGCTCTCCGGAGCGATGATCATGATTTCAGGATTTATTTTTTCAAAAAAAGAAAAGAAGAGAGGAGGAAAATCAACAACACCTGCGACGACAATCCTTTTATCTCCGCAATATTCTCCTTGTTGGAGTTTTTGTTTTAACAAGCGATCACAATCGGTATACCCCCACCGAGACAAAGCTTTTTGATATTCTTTTTGCAAGCATGCAAGGGCTTTCCAGCGTGGCTCTTCGCGGTCTGCAGATTCAGGAAAAAAAGGAGTATGATGGAAAAGAACTTCCTCAATCAAAAAGCCTGCTTTTCCCAGCTCGAGCGCCAATCTCTCTCCTAGTGCTGCCACGCGATGACGTGCTTCAGTAATTGCTGAAGTGATCATCCCTTTAGGCATTGATTGAATATCTTGAAGCTCTTGCAAGGTCAGCTGGAGGGCCGCTTGGCGCCAGGCGAGGCGGGAGATGCTTTTTGGAGCAACAGGGAGTGCAGTCGGAATTTCGAGAAGCGCGTGCACTGCTTCCTCTAATGTCATGATGGAGGGAGGAAAAAAAAGTTGTGCATTTTCCTGAGCTTGCAATGCAAGCAACTCGAGCAGTCTTCGTCCGGCTCTTCGCCCAGGCAAGATGACAACGGTTTTGGAAAGATCTGCACTTTTTAAAAGCAAGTGCTGAGCCAGTCGAGGGAGCCACGGGTTGTCCCAGCCGAGGAAAAACGGTGAAGGTGGAGGAAGCGGAGACATAGCCTTCACAGGCTACTTCATAGGAGTTGAAGTGGAAAGTTGAAGTTTAAGAGGGTGTCTTGAAAAAGCTAAAATCGCGCATTACTGCGTCGCTGTGATGCTCGCCTTCGTCGAGTATTACTTATACACTCCTCGGCTCTGCTTCTCGCTCCTTGTACTGCATCAATTTTATCTATTTTCAAGACACCCTCTAAGTTTCCACTTGCCTACGGCAAAAATTAAAAACTCCATTCTGGAAAGCGCACAAAACTTCAACTTCAACTTCTCACTTAAAATGATCGCAAAGCGATTAAAAAGGTGGCTAGGGGGGGAATCGAACCCCCGACACGAGGATTTTCAGTCCTCTGCTCTACCGACTGAGCTACCTAGCCATCGCAACTCTCAAGCGAGTTGGTCGTCTACAATAAAAGAGTTGATCAAGAAGAGCAAGTCGCTTTCCCAAAAATTTTTTATTTTCTAAAGTCGAAGATTTATACCAACTCACTCTTGTCCAAAATAGAAATCTCCAGTTAAAGTAAGAGAGCTTCATTTGCTTTGTAGATCTACTTTGGTTGAAATGTTGAAGGCTATAAAACGTTCCCTTCAAAAATCAATTTTTCTGAACAGAATCTAGCTAATTGTGCATGATGATGAACTTGATGTCGCAAGGTCTTCATATTCTCTTGCCTTTCTTAATAGATCATCGATGACTTCTTGGTGTGGTTGACCAAAAATCCCTCCTGCTTCTGAAGCTGCTTCATAAAGAAAGGCGGCTGCAGCGTCGAGATATCTTGCTCTTATTGGATCATTTTCTGCTGCTGCTTGTTGCCTCAACGCTACCGATCTAGTGTAGAAGACGATGACTTGTTGGCGTGGTTGAGGTCGTTGTGCTTCTTGAGCTGCACGCCAAAGAGCGTTGCCTGCAGAGTTGAGATAGCTTGCTCTTGTTGGATCATTTTCTTCTGCTGCTCGTTGATACACCTCTGCCGGTCTAGTAAAGAACGCGATGACTTGTTGGCGTGGTTGAGGTTCTTGTGCTTCTGAAGCTGCCCAATAAAGAGCGCTGCCTGCATTATTGAGATAGCTTGCTCTTGTTCGATCATTTTCTGCTGCTGCTTGTTGATTCAACTCTGCCGAATGCGTCAACAAGTCGATGACTTGTTGGCGTGGTTGAAGTCGTTGTGCTTCTTGAGCTGCTTCATAAAGAGCATTGCCTGCATTATTGAGACAGCTTGCTCTTGTTCGATCATTTTCTTCTGCTGCTTGTTGAAACAACT
>VHCR01000138.1 GCA_016871655.1 Verrucomicrobiota bacterium | reverse complement strand
GGAAGATGGTCGATGAAAAGAATGCCGTTGAGATGATCGACTTCGTGCATCGCTGCACGTGCGAGGAGACCTTCTGCTTCCAGTTCAATTTGTTCTCCATCGAGAGATTGATAGCGAAGCTTGATGCGAGCAGGACGTTTGATTTTAGCATAGACCTCGGGAAGGCTGAGGCAGGCCTCATCATCAATGGAATTTTTATCTCCTATAGGAATAATTTCAGGATTAATTAAAATCATAGGAGAGAGGGTAGTTAAATCAACTTTCACTCCATTCCTCCAAGCTTTGCTCGGACGGTCTTTCATGGCGACAATAACATCGATCACAGCGAGTTGAAGTGATGACCCAATTTGTTGTGCTGCGAGGCCGCAGCCATCATATTCGTACATCGCCTCCACCATTTGTTCTGCGAGGCGTTTAATTTCTGGAGTGATTTTCTCAATGCGACGTCCTTTGCTTCTCAGCACAGGATGTCCGTAATAGTGAAGTTCGAGCATGGTATTAATGAGAGGAAGATTTCGTCATCGTCGGAATATTTTTGATTCCGGCGGATTGTAAGGCATCAAGCACTTTGACGACGGCACCGAAGGGAGCATCTTTGTCAGCCTGCATCGTTATTTTGCAATCAGGATAGGTTTCTTGTGCTTCTTCGATCGCCTCAGCAAGATCATCGAGAGTAACTGGCTTGTTATCAAGTGTGACATGATCGGCAGACTGAATTTGTAAAATAATAATCTTCTTTGTTGGTGCTGCTGCGGAAGGAGCGGCTGAAGTTGATTCAGGCAAGTTGATTTGAAGTTGAGAGAGTTTTTGACGAAACGTTGTTGTGACAATAAAAAAGATCAGCAGGATTGCCAAAATGTCAATGAGGGAAACGATCGTAATGGAAGGAATCCGTCTTTTTTTAGTGTAGAAGCGCATGGGAAAGTAAATTTTTACTTCTTCAGATAAATCTTCGTGATCAGTTCTGCCGTGACAGCTTCGATTTCGATCGCGATTATTTCAACACGACGTGAGAGGTAATGGAAAGCGATGAGACTTGGGACGGCCACGGCAAGACCGACGATGGTGGAATTAAGTGCTTGAGAAATTCCCATCGCGACCATTTGAGGATCGCCCTTGTCTCCAATGTTAGCAAAAATATCGACGAGTCCAGAGAGTGTTCCCAAAAGTCCAAGAAGCGGCGCAATGCCGGTGGCCACTTCTAGAAAAGTGAGGCCTGATTCGAGGCGAGAAATTTCATGACGAGCGCGCACTTCAACAGCATCCAATGCTTCAGCGCGAGGCCAATCACTGTGTTGTATTAATGTTTGCAGGATGCGGCTGAGAGGAGATGTGTTCGGTTGGAGTTGCTCATAGAGTGAGTTGAGCGGAGTGCCTGTTTGATAATGATCCACAGCTAGCTTCAACGAGGAAGGGATGACTTGCTTCAAACGTAGTGCCCAAGAGCGTTGGAAGATGATGGTGAGAGAGATGATCGAGAGGAGTAAAAGGGCTCCCATAAAAAATCCACCGCGGAGAAAGAAATCGATGATTGGCATGGGAGAGTTGAAGCGTTGAAATGTTGAAATGTTGAAATGTTGAAGCGAGGTCAAATTTAACACGTTGTCGTGAGTTATGAAATCAATAATGTTTTTGTTATTAACAACGGGAGATAAATTTCACTAAAATATTCTTTTCAACACTTCAACGTTTCAACACTGCCAATGTTATTTTATTTCGAAGAAATGAAATGATATTGGCAGTTAATCCGAACAAATCGTAAATCGGTATTCCACATCCAGTTTTTTATTTTGTAATGTAGATGCGATTTCTGGAGGTATTGGGGGGAGCTTGGCTTCCATGATTGATTTTAGGCAGCAGTCGGCAAAGCTTTGATTAGAGCTGTTGGAGAGGAGTTGCAACGATTCTACTCGTCCTTCTTGAGTGACGTAAAAAGAAATAGTGGCAGTTCCAAAACTTAACAGTTCCATCCGATGATCAACATAGTAACGCCAACGAGAGCTAATTGCGTCAGATAAAGTTTTTTTATAACGACCGAGAGGAGTGGTTTCTGCGGCTACGCAAGCAGGGCCTTTGTTGGAAATGCTGCCACGAATCATCGATGTTCGAGCGGTCTCTGCATTATTTTTGGCTGCTGTAGAGAGATGGCCTATGACTGGTTGGTCGGGTGCCGGCACTGCAGCAGGCTCTGCTGTTGTTGCAAGAGCCTTCTCATCGTGATGAGTTTCTTCGGGATTTGAAAGAGCTGGTGCTGCTGGCGCAGAAGGATGTGAGTTTTCGCCTATCGAATGATCGGCATTGCGAAATGAGAGAGTGTCTTGTTCGCGGCCTTGCTGTGTGGGGAGAGGATCTTTGCCTGTTGCAGGGAGTTCGCTTGCAGCAGCGGTATTTTCGTAGGATTGAAAATTGGCGTGTTCGGGAGCCTTATCTAAAGGGCGGTCCGAGCTTGTGTCAACGACGGGGGGTTGTTGTGGAAGAGTCGATAAATCAAAAACAATTTCTGGAGGAATTGCTAAGGACGCTTTTTTTTCTTGATGATGATAAAGATGGAGCAAGGTTGACCCGAAAAGCAGAATCAAAAAAAGGTGAATGAAGAGTGAAGACAAAAATGCAAAGAACTGACTCGCATGCTTACGAAAATGAGAGTCACTCATGGCGTTGCTTTGCATGTTTGTCTTCAGGAAATGGTGATGGCTGGATCACCGTAAAGTGTTGAAGAGGTCGCGCGGGTGATGCGGACTTCGAAAATCTCACGATGAAAGCGTTGGCCCCCTTCGAAAATCACAATCTTATTTGTACGGGTACGGCCAGCGAGTCGCGTCGGATCGTTTCTACTAGGGCCTTCACAGAGGACTTCTTGCAAAGTGCCGACGCAGGCTTCTAATTTTTTGGAAGCGGAGGTGTTGACAACATCGAGCAAATCTTTGTTTCGAATCTCTTTGATCTCTTCGGGCAGTTGATTTTCCATCGTGGCGGCAGGCGTGTTGCCACGCGGTGAGTATCGAAAAATAAACGCGCCATCAAATTGCAACTCTTCGGCGAGACGACGACTTGCGAGATAATCCTCTTCGGTTTCTCCTGGAAATCCGACGATGATGTCGGTTGTGATCGCAATTTCAGGACGCGCCGAGCGAAGATCGTGAACTAATTTGCGATAGGCGGCAACAGTGTAAGGACGATGCATCGCTTTGAGAATGCGATCGGATCCTGATTGCAAGGGGAGATGCACGTGCTCCATCACTTTGGGTAAACGCCCAATGCACTCGACGAGATCTTTACGGAAGCCCATCGGGTGAGGCGAGGTAAAGCGGATGCGTTCGAGGCCATGAACGGCATGGAGTGCCTCGAGGAGTTGGACAAAGGGACTTTTTCCATCAACCTTTGGCATTTCATGACGGCCGTAGAGATTGACGATTTGGCCGAGTAGTGTGACTTCCTTCACACCGTGTTCCACGAGCTGTTTGGCTTCCTGTACGATTTCATTAATTGGACGGCTGCGTTCCGGGCCTCGTGTTGTGGGAACAATGCAGAAGGTGCAGTGCATGTTGCAGCCTTGCATGATGGAAATAAATTCAGTCGACTTCTTTTCAACGAGAAGATGATCGCGAATCGTATTTTGTGAGCCTTCTTCAATGCCGACATCAACGAGCGGCGGCCTTGCAGAAAGCGCGAGCGCTTTGAATTCGTCTTCTTCCTGAGCGCGCAGCAATTCCTCGCGACGTTTGATGGCTTCGGTGACGTAGTCGGCAACACGATGAAATTTTTGTGTGCCGACGATGAGGTCAACGTGTGGTGTTTTTTCTGCGAGTGTTCCACCGAGACGCTGAGCCATACAGCCGAGGTAGCCCAGGACGAGTTGAGGCTTGGCACGACGATCTTTTTTTAAAAAGCCCATTTTTCCAATGGCCTTGCTCTCGGCCATTTCACGGACGCTGCAAGTGTTGAGCAAAATGACATCGGCCTCTTTTTCGTGAGAGGCGATGGTGTAACCATGAGCAACCAAATCGCGCGCGACTTGCTCGGAGTCACGCTCGTTCATTTGGCAGCCATATGTTTTGATGTAAACGGAACTCATAGGGGAAAGGCTGAAGGCTGAAGGCTAAAGGCTGAGGGTTGGCTCAAGATTGAAATGTTTTAAAAAGCAAAGGTTGAAATTTCTGAGAAAGAAATTAAGCGAGAAACGTTTCTTTTTTTTTGAGAAAACAGGGTAACAAAAAGCAAAATAAATGGCATGTTAAAATTTCTTCAGCCTTCAGTCTTGAGCCTGGCATCGCTTTGCGATGGCTACACTTTCATGATCCAAGTGAAGTCAATAATCTGAGCGTAGGGAATGAAAAAATAATCGGGGGCGTAGCTCATGTTGCGGGAGAGCCAGGCGAAGAGCGATTGTTGCCAGCGTCTCATTTGTCGATTGGTGTATTGAATGATTGTTTCTCTTGGAAGTAAGAAAAATGTTTCTTCGGGGACAAGGTCGAGATGGAGTTGAGGAGCGGCTGAGCGGAGGACTTCAGGTAAATCGATTTCCTGCATGTAACCGTAATAAAAAAGTACGCCAAACAGAAGGGGTCAGGCGTGTGACTTTGAGGCTTTCTGCTAATGGGATCCGGCTTTCCGTAGCGCCGACGGGAGTGAGAAGAATAGTTTTTTTATAAAGAGTTTGATTAAGTCGAGACCATTCTAAGAGGCGAGCAATCGCATAGCGTGGATCCAAGTTAAATCCGACCACAA
>VHCR01000137.1 GCA_016871655.1 Verrucomicrobiota bacterium | reverse complement strand
TTCTTCGGCGTGGGTGGGAAAGTTTTTCTTACTGTCGTCAATTGCATCGCCGCTATCGTCCGGCTGCCGTTTTGGGTATGGGAGGATTCACTTCTGCGGCACCACTTTTATCGGCGCATCTACTCGGCATTCCAACTTATCTTCACGAATCGAATGCCATTGCGGGAAGAGCTAATCGTCTGGCTG
This sequence comes from Verrucomicrobiota bacterium, assembly GCA_016871655.1. GTDB lineage: Bacteria > Verrucomicrobiota > Verrucomicrobiia > Chthoniobacterales > UBA6821 > CAIWMF01. The sequence goes on along the minus strand of VHCR01000137.1, from coordinate 4,552 downwards.
CGCGTTGGGTGAATAAAGTACTGCTCGGCTTTGAAGCCTGTCGTTCTTGTTTTCCCAAATCAGAATCTCTTGTTACGGGAACTCCTGTACGGCGCGACTTGGGTGAAAGACTGCCTCGTGAACAAGCCTTGAAGACCTTTCGTCTTTCGCCTGAGCGAAAAACAATTTTAGTCATGGGAGGAAGTCAAGGAGCTGGCCAAATCAATCAACTTTTTTTTCGATCAGCGTCGTTATTAAAAGAATTGTCAGTGCAACTGATTCATCTTACTGGAGAGCGCGATGATGGTCTTGCAGCGATTAATTATCAGCGAGAGGGGATTATTGCCCATGTGGCTTCTTTTCATCATCGAATGAATGAGGCTTATTCGGCTGCAGATCTTGTTGTTTCGCGAGCTGGAGCTGCAAGCCTGAGTGAAATTTCTCATTTTGGTTTGCCTTCGATTTTAATTCCTTTCCCCTTTGCAGCAGAGCGGCATCAGCATTGTAATGCCACCATTTTTGAACAAGCTGGTGCAGCTCAAATGTTGGAAGAATCTGAAATTACTCCAGAAATCCTCGTCCGTTTAATCACTAATCTGTTAGCAGATGACCAGCGGAGACAACGCATGTCGGAAGCCGCAGCAACGCTCTTACCCGCGCATGCAGCGGAAAAAATTGGGGATATTATGGAAGAAGAAAAATAGCCGCAAAAGAACGTAAAGAATTTGAGAAGAAGTAACGGGTAACGAGTGCAATAGTTCCCTGCGGCAAATTCATAAAAAATAACGACATCATAACATGCCAATATTATCGAAATAGGGAATTCCAGTTGTTTATATTCACCTGTTACTCGTTACTTCGTCTGAAACACCAGAATTCATTAAGCTTCCGGAATCATAATACTATATTTCTTCTCAAATTCTTTACGTTCTTTTGTGGCTATTTTTTTTTGATATTGCTTCATTGCAAGATCCGGAATTATTTCTGTTACCACTTTTTTCCAGCGTTCCAGAGTAGCTTCTTTTGTAAATGGGACAGCTGATTTTTTTCCTGCTGCCACAAGTTTCATTCGGAAAGCTTCATCTTCTTTTAATCGGCGCAGGTGTTGAAAAGTTTTTTCTAAAGAAGTTGCCACAAGATAATCTTTTCCTGGATGACCATCGGCGCGATAAGCGCTATCATTTCCTCCGATAAAAGGAACACCCGCTAGCCAAGCGTTGTAAAGCTTTGTTCCTGGTTTATCAAGATGAGGTTCTTTTGAAAAATTACGAATGGCGATGACGCAGTCAACATCGCTGTAATCATGCCACTCTTCGATTCGCTTGATTTTAAAATCGAGCCCCAATTCTTTTTTAAGTCTTTGCTGCCATCGATGAGTTTGAAGTTCTGGTGCTAAATTTTTGTCATGACCAAAAAACCCAATGTTCTCAAAACGATTTTTCCGCTCTGGATGACGTGGAATTAAATGAGGCTGTGGCCAATGAGGGATGTAGAGAGCATTTTTTATTTGCTGCGCTTTCTTTTTATTTTGAATGAGGTGGAAGGTGGCATCGGCGACGGCATCAACAAGAAATAAATTTTTAAGAAAAAATTTTTTTCCAAAAAGAGGAGGAAGCGCTCCTCCCATCGTTATGATCATTCCTTCGTTGGAGAGTTGATGAGAGAGCTTGCACGGAATCCCAGCTTGAGTGAGGTAATGCCATGTTTGATAAATCCAAATGTAAAAAACACTATATTCTAATTCTGGAAGAATGAGGCCGCGAGCTTGCTGCTCTTGTTGCGTTTGATTAGGAAGGCATGGAGATGGAAGGCAAAAAGTGACTTCGTGAAGCAATGTCACTTTGATTAAAAAATGATAGCGATTTTCTGCATTTCTAGCTAACAAGCTCCAACAGTGAAGGAGAAGTTTTGAGAAAAAAGAAAACTGTGGTGAGGTTTTCTTTTTTATTCCAAGGGCTGAAGCGTATTCCCATTTTTTTGAAATGAAAATTGCAGCTTTGACTGCTTGAACATTTTCTTTTTGCTTGGCTTGGCACGCAACAAGGAGCCAGCGGAGAGCTTGTTGCCAAGCCTCATTGGGATTAGCTTCGAGGAGTTTTTTTTCAAGGCGATCAATTTTTAGCGCGCTCTTTTTTTCGAAAATATTTTCTTTAGCAAAAGCAATTAGTGACCAAGTATGAGATCGCGGATGGTGATGAGCTTCCGTTGCGTTGATGGCCCTCCTGCGAGCTAGGAGAATTTCTTGTGCAAGTGGAGCAATGTTTTTTGAAGTTGTAAAAAAGAAAGCGTCGTAGATGAGTGCGCTCCAGTGGTGAGAGAGAAGTTGTTGTTCAGATAAAACATTTTCTTTTTCTGAAAGTTCAATTTTCCGAAAATAGTGCTCAGCTTCTTGAAGAAAAGGAAGCGCTTCAGGAAAAGTTTTTCTGCATTGCTTTTGAATGACTTCAAGATGCGCAAAGAGTTGTGACATCAACTTGGAGGAGCTCAAGGCTTGAGAGCAGGCGATCCAATAATGATAAGCTTTGAGTGCAGGTTTTTCTTGTTGTTCTTGAGTCGAGAGTATCAACGTTGCAACCTGATGAATTAAAGGTGAGGGAAGATTTCCTAACAATTCACAACTTTTTTTTCGCCGCATAAAATGAGCAGCCGCATCAGCTGCAAGATACCACTCTTGAGTGCAGAGAATGTTTTCAAGAAGGAGCGCTTTTAAGGCCTCTTTTTGGTAGCGGTCAATTTCTGACATTACCTCGTTTGTTTGATCGACGGGAAAAAGCATAGAAAGGCTTCTATTGTTTCTACTGAGAATTTTTTTATAAAAAAACTCTTTTTTATGTTCTTTGTGTAATCTTTGTGTTCTTTGTGGTGAATTCCGTTTATTCTGTTTGATGGCAAGCCATAATATTTTTTATGACAAAAGATAACAGCGATCATTTTTCTTTTATTTCAGAGCTAACTCAGTTTTTGCTTCATACGGGGCCTCATGATATTCATCTCATTGGGGTTGCTGGTTCCGGAATGAGTGGATTAGCGGGATTGCTGTTAGCTTTAGGACATCGTGTTAGCGGATCTGACAAAGTTACAACAAATGAAACGGATCGTCTTTCTCGGCAAGGTTTGACTTTTCATACACCACATAGTGCTGGAGAAGTGAAACATGCTGACTTAGTTGTTCATTCTTCGGCCGTTCGCTCAGGAAATATTGCCTTTGATGAGGCTAAAGCTTTAAAAAAACCGATGGCACTTCGTGCAGAAGTTCTTGCTGCCATCATGTTGGGAAAAAAAGGAATCATTGTCTGCGGTATGCACGGCAAAACGACGACATCTGCAATGGCCGCTCATGTTTTGAGAGAGGCTGGATTAGAGCCTTCTCATTATGTGGGAGCTGAGGTTCCTATTCTTGGAACCAATGCACATTGGAGTTCTCAAGGAGATTATTTTGTGGCTGAGGGCGATGAAAGCGATGGAACATTAATTAATTATACTCCGGAGCATGCTTTAGTTTTAAACATCGAACCAGAGCATCTCGACTTTTATAAGACGAGTGAAGCAATCGATGCGGTTTTTCAACGCCTCATCAATCAAACAAGAGGACTTCTTTTTTATTGGGCTGATGATTTAGGAGCAGCCCGCCTTTGCGCCAATCACCCACAGGCTGTTGCTGTTGGAAGCGATGAAGGATGCGATTATCGCTACGTCAGTTTAAAAAAAGAAAAAGAGGGCTCCTCTTTTGAAGTGATCGCCAAGAATAAAAACTTAGGACGTATTTTTCTTTCGATTCCAGGAAAACACAACGTCCACAATGCGATGTTGGTAATTGCTCTAGCATTGGAACTAGGTGTTCCTTTCAAAAATATCGCAACGGCTCTTGATCACTTTCGTGGAGCGAAGCGGCGCTTTGAATTGAAATACGAAAAAAATGAAGTGCGTGTTTTTGATGATTACGGCCATCATCCGACGGAGATTGCGGCAACACTTTCTACAGCGCATGCGCTGCTTCATGATGTTCCTCACAATGTCTCGCCTGGTCGCTTGCTCGTCATGTTTCAACCGCATCGCTATTCGCGAACAGCAGCATTTCAACGCGAATTTGGAACAGCCTTGCTAGCGGCCGATACCGTTTTTGTTACTGATATTTATCCCGCGAATGAACAGCCTCTGCCGGGGGTGACTGGCGAAAGTATTGTAGAGGCAGCACGAGCCCAAGGGCATCGTTCAATTTTCTTTGAGCCTCGTGTAGAAGGATTGCGTTATAAATTGGGTGCGATTATGAAGCCAGGAGATTTGATCCTGTCGCTTGGCGCTGGTAATATTCATGAAGAGGGGACGCGGCTTATCGAAGATTTGAAAACGCGCGATCGGCTGCTTGCCGCGATGGGGCAAGGCACCATCGAGTTATACGAACTGCTTTCGCGTCACACGACGATGCGCGTTGGTGGTCCTGCTCAATTTTGGGCCGAGCCAGAAACAGAAGAAGGTTTTGCAAAGTTAGTAAAAATTTGTTTTGCAGAAAAAATTCCACTTATGGTGATGGGAAGAGGATCTAATCTCATTGTGCGAGATGGCGGGATTCCTG
>VHCR01000136.1 GCA_016871655.1 Verrucomicrobiota bacterium | reverse complement strand
TGCTACAGCTACACAAATTCCTACGGTTGAATGTGACATTCATGGATCAGGAATTCGCCCTCAGGAAAAAGAAGAGGAGGCTGAATGGCCGCGAGCTGTGACAGCAGTCGATCTCAGTGCAGTGTCACCAATTCCTGTACAAGCACCAACGCTCCTCAAAGAACTTCCTAAGGCACCTGCAGACGAGGGGAGTGGTTTTATGATGAATGGTGATCAAAAAGTTCCCGTTCAAAAAGCCATTCCAATTGCAAAAAATTTGAGCAGTTCCGATGTTAATAAAAAATCAACTGCATCATCCGATCAAAAAGAACCGGAGGTGCGGCGTGCAGAGCCAGTAAAGCCGGATGATGTTTCAACAGAACCATCCTCTCTGCCTCTTCCCAAGCCGAAGCCCGTGGAGTTTGAAGAACAATAGCCAACAAAAGATCTCAAAAATTGTAAGATAAAGAGGAATAGCCACAAAAGAATACAAAGAGCACAAAAAAGCAAGTAGAGGAATTCATTGCTGGTTTTTTTGTGCTCTTTGTTTCTTTTGTGGCTATTAAATCTTTTTTTTTTATTCTTTGTGGCTATTTTAGTTCCATGTATCAACTCGTTCTTATTCGTCATGGTGAAAGTGTTTGGAATCGCGAAAATCGTTTTACCGGTTGGACCGACGTCGATCTTTCAGAAAAAGGCATCGCAGAAGCCAAAGAAGCTGGTGAAATTTTAAAAGAAAAAGATTTTCAATTCGATATAGCTTTTGTTTCGGTCTTGAAACGGGCTCTGAAGACCCTCTGGATAGTGCTCGATGAGCTTGATGAACTTTGGATACCTGTTGAACGTTCGTGGAGACTCAATGAACGTCATTATGGTTCTTTGCAAGGGCTGAATAAATCGGAGACCGCAGCGAAGTTTGGAGAAGATCAAGTTTTAATTTGGCGTCGCAGTTATGATGTTGCTCCAGCGCCACTTGATCCTGCTGATGAGCGTTGGCCAGGACATGATCCGCGTTATGCAGAAGTTTCTAAAAAAGATCTTCCAGCGACGGAGTGTCTCAAAGACACGGTCGCGCGGGTCTTGCCTTATTGGAATGAGAAAATGATTCCTGCAATTCGAAGTGGAAAACGTGTGCTTATGGTCGCGCATGGCAATACGATTCGTGCACTGATAAAACATCTCGATCAACTTTCCGAAGAAGAAATTTTACACACCAATATTCCAACAGGCATTCCTTTGATCTACGAGCTTGATGAAGATCTAAAGCCGCTCCGGCATTATTACCTCGGCGATCAGGAAAAAATTGCTGCTGCCATGCACGCCGTCGCTTCGCAGGGGAAGAAGTGATTGTTCAGATATTTGGCTAAGAGTTAGTTTCCTTAACCTGCTTTGTAGAGAGTGAAAGTTAAAAGTTGAAGTTGAAGTTAAGACTCGCCTTCGGCGAAAGAATAAAATGTTTTTATTCGCGAAGCGCACGAAACTTAAACTTTTAACTTAAACTTATTAGCAGCCATAGCTGCTAATAACTCGGGATGCCTGAGTCATAGCCATTATTCACCGGAATTCTCTGTTGATAGCTGTTCGGTGGACGGCCGCTTGGAGGCATAGTTCCCGGTTGATAGTTGCTTGGAGGATGACTCGGTGTTCCTGGATAGCCGGGATAGCCGCTGTAAATACTAGAAGGAGGAGGTTGATAACTATTTGGGATGCCAGGTTGATAGTTTTGGCTGCCACCTGAGGGGCCGGAGATCGGAGGGCGGCGAATGACTCTTCGGTTATTATAATTAGAAGGAGGAAATCCTTGGTTTTGTGGTGATGGAGGATAGCCTTGTCCCGGATAGCGTGGAGTTGCAGGTAAGTGAGATCCGTTTTTGGAGTAAGGTGAGTTTGGCATTCCAGGTCGAGAACCCTTTCCGTTGTTGTCAGCAAGATCGGTATTATTGATCACACCCGTTTCCCCATTTACACGAATAGTAGCTTTTAATTTATTGGGATCAGCATCGCGGATGATGTTAACGAGTGCCATTCCTTTTGAGTTTGGCTTTTTGGTGAGGATCTCGCGACTTTGATCGTTGCGATCCATGATAAAAATTTGATCTTCTCCACCCAGGGTAATAATACCCGTCAGCATGTAGCGTTCTGATAGCGGCGAGGCATCTTCTGCTGTCGCCAACGAGAAGGGAGAGTGTTTTAGCAAAGTTTGAAAACTAGAGAGCTCACGAGGCTTCATCCATGGGGCAGTGGGGTCCACAGGCTCATCTGCTAGTGCTGTGGAGAGCAAGAGCAAGCTGAAGAGAAAATATTTTTTTAAAAACTTCATCGGGAGAAAATCATTCTTTTTTGCGTTCTTTTGCGGCTATTTTCTTTTTTGTTTTTTACAGTTAATTATTTCGTTCTAAAAAACTGTTTCAACTCAAGTTCCATGATGACTTTCGTTGGCTCTGTATCACTCTTCATTACAAATTTATCGATCGCACGCCAGGCGGTTGGATTTTGTAGCGCAAAAAGAAATTTGACGAGGCCTTCGAAGGGACCATTAATTTTTGCTTGCACGCTGACAGAATCGCCATTCTTAGAGTTGTGAGTAGGAAGAAGATTCTCCTCCACAATTTTGAGATTACTTTTTTCTGCTGCATCTCGCTCGCATTTTAAAAGTTCAGAACTTGCTTGATCGGGAGTCCAGACGGGCATGGGATGCTGATGGATCCATTGTTTTGCTGGCTCCAAGAGTTCTGCAAGCTCGATTGTCATACGACCTTCTTGTAGTGTTGATTGTGCTTTTTCAATTTCTAGTTGAAGCTGCTGTTTCTTACTCAGAAATATTTTTAGGCTCAAAAGATTGAGCGCAAAAAAAACAGCGCCACAAAGAATTAAGAAAAGAGTTTTTTCATTCGGTGCTAGCTTTCGCATGAGATCGGGATCCTTCCAGTTCAAAACGGACACTGCTTTTGCCTGCTAATTTAGGCTGTCCGCTCGTCCATTGATATTCCTGAAGTTCAGGAATTTTTTTAATTTGTTCAATAAAATGGTAGGCTTGTGCAACGTCCGTTGCTTCGCCAATAATTTGTAGTCGGCCTTCCATGCCAGTGAGAGTGATGAGCCGAATTTTTTCTCCATGAATTTGGCGTGCTATCTCAGCAAGAATATCTAATGGATAAGCGGTGGGATCAATGGCGGGACGAAATTCTTGCCATTGGAGGATTGTTTGATTGGCCTGCTCGATCGCTGGTTCTTCTTTAGCAATGCGATGTTGATAATAACGGAGCGTCAGCTTTTTCAGAAAAAACGTACTCCCTGCTAGCAAAATGATGCAAAAATAAATCAACGTTACTAAGGCGATGCCTCGTTTGAGTTTCAATTTTTTTTCTTGATGGAGGCGCTGGGTACGAGCTGCTTCATCAGGAAGATCGAGCGGAGGATTAGGTAGAATGGGCTGTGGCAGCTCAGCGTCGTAGTGATATCTTTGGTGGTCGAGCGATGCAGAGGAAATGGAAACTAAGTTTTTTAGTAAGGAACGTTCTTCTTCGGAAAAGGAACCGATGATGTGTAGGCTTCGTGGAGCATCTTGGAGGATTGATTCAGCTTCTAGTTGAAGAATCATTCGCTTGATGAGGCCCAGCGTGTTTCTGGTCACTGTTGCTTCATTTGTTCCCGAAAACCAAACGTATTCTCCTTTTCTCGAAAATCCAAAACAGATTTCTCCTAACTCTCGCCAAACAACAAGATCAGCATCGTGATGAGGAAGTAAGCGAACTGCCGCTTCGAATTGATCAGCTGCTTTGAGGTAGGGAGCAGTGGCCGTGGAGGGAGAGGTTGTTGGCGCAAGCACGACGATTAAAGAGCGTGCTTGTTCCGTTTCAATAGGAATGGTTTTCAATCCTTCCATCATTCCTCGGCGGAGAAGATGTTTGCTGCTCAATTCCAGTTCAAGAAGTTCTTGAACATTTCCCTCCGTTGAAATCCAAAGAGGAATCACAACAAGATCACGCGTCGGAACTCCGATTAAAAGTTGTGTTTTTTGAGAAGGAGAAAGAGGCGTAGCATGATTGTTCAGCAAAGCAGGAACTTCTGTTTTTCCATTTGGAAATTTCCAAAGCTGCCATTGATTTTCTTGTTCTCCTGGACGTAAGGTCAGTAAGTCGCGTTCAGGAGCCGTTTTTTTAAGCGAAGCAAGTTCAGACTCAATTTTTGAAAAAATTTTTTGAGTTTGTTGTTTCTTATCAGAGGAAACAAAATTTTTCCAACGATCTCCTAAAAGAGGCTCCAAGCGTGACCATTCTTTTTTGACGAAAGCAAGAAGAGGGGAGGTAGGAGTTTTTTTAGGAGAGGTAGAGTTAGGAATTGGAGGAGGAACATCGCTCGTGGATGGTTCCTCCTTCAGAGGGAGCGGAGGAGGGGTATCGAGATCCGCCTCCAGCGAGGCTTCAAGGGGAGAAGAAAGCTCTTGAGGAATGCTCTCTCCCTTCTTTCGGAATCGAAATTTTTTGAATGCGGAAAAAAAAGTCATGTCTAACGTTTGAGGGGTAAACTGAGTTTGAAAGCGAATACTGAGTTTGTTTTGGTCATCGATTCAGTTGCAGACAAAGCAATGAGTAAGGGGTAACGAGTGTAATTAGTTGCCTTCGGTAAATTCAAATTAAAAGAACTTTATCAGGGTACACCAATTTTACTAAAAATGCTAATTTTCAATGTTTAAATTTATTCGTTACTTGTAGGCGTAGTCTGCAATTCATTCCTCCTGCCAACTCAAGATGGTATTGCTCGCCACATCACGCATGATGACCATGATGTGGTGGATCGTACCGTTGCAGTTGCCCATGCTGTCAATGCGACGGACATG
>VHCR01000135.1 GCA_016871655.1 Verrucomicrobiota bacterium | reverse complement strand
GGCGTCTCACGCCCGAAGATGCTGACAGAAACACGCAACTTACCACGCTCTGGATCAATTTCCTCAACAATTCCTTGTTGATTTTGGAAAGGTCCATCAGCCACTTTTACTTTGTCGCCAACTTCAAAAATAATTTTTTGCGTGATATTCTCTTCGCGCTCTTTCATTTGAGCGAGCATTCCAGCCACTTCTTTTGGGCGCATTGGAACAGGACGATCTTTTGTTCCTGCAAAACCGATCACACCATTTGTGTCTTTAATAAAGTACCAAGTCTTTTCAACGAGCTTATCATTCTCATCAAACAAATGCATGTTAATGATAAGGTAACCTGGAAAAAATTTGCGTGTAGTCTCCGTCTTCTTGCCACGTTTAATTTCTTGGACGCGCTCGGTAGGAATGAGGACCTCAAAAATGCAATCTCCCAATTCTTCTGACTTAACACGCTTCATGATGTTATCATGAACTTTCTGCTCCTGGCCGGAGAGGACATGAACGACGAACCATTGATCTTTAGGAGCTAGAGGCATAGGGAAGAAAATTTAAGTTAAGAGTTGAAGTTGAAGTTATTTCTTATTGTTTCGCAATAATTAAAAAGTGAAAAGGAGATGAAAAGGAGATGTTAAAACTGTTGGAATTAAAAACTTGAGGGGTAAGGCTACTAAAAAGTTTCTTCAAGTTCAACCTTTAACTTCAACTGTCTTGAAACGCTTTGCCGTTTCAAGACTAAGGACGAGTTAAAAAACTGACCACATTGATGGTAATAAAATCAAAAAATGCAATGTAGCCGCCGACTAAGAGCATTGCAACAATAACAATGACGCTAGAATTCCATAATTCCTTGTAACGCTTGAATCCAGTCTCTTCGGCATTCCAAGGCCATTGCGCTTTATGAAGCTCTGCACGAACTTCTTTGATGTACTGACTTATTTTATTCATAATTGCTAAAAAACTGCGAAGACCAAACACTACAGGCCAGGAGGGAATCGAACCCCCAACCAACGGTTTTGGAGACCGCTACTCTACCAATTGAGCTACTGGCCTAAAAATTGCTTTTCAAATTTGCCACTGTTGCGCAAACCACTTCGTTATCTCGGTGCTCGTGTCCTCACGTACCTTCTGGTACGCTGCGGGCCTCCGCGCCGAGCTGTCTTGTATTTCATCAACATTAGCAAATTTTAAAAGCAATTTTATTTTCTACCTTCAAATTTGCTACTGTTACGAACTATTGTCAGAGAGTAATAATCATCGAGCCCCTTTTTGAGAGGCTCGATGATCAACATCAGCAAACTAAAAAGAATTGATACTTTGAGTGTTTAAGATGGGAGAAGAGCAATGCTCCATGTCCCATCTCGAATTTTTCTATTAGTCTAAGATTTCAGAAACACGTCCTGCACCAACAGTACGGCCACCTTCGCGAATAGCAAATCGGATTGTTTTCTCCATAGCAATTGGCGTGATGAGCTCAACTTCGATAGCAACGTTATCTCCTGGCATAACCATTTCAACGCCCTCTGGAAGCTTCACGCTACCAGTAACGTCAGTCGTGCGGAAATAGAATTGTGGACGATAGTTCGAGAAGAATGGAGTGTGACGGCCACCTTCATCTTTGCTAAGAACGTAGATTTCAGCCTTGAATTTTTTGTGAGGCTTAATCGAACCGACTTTAGCAATGACTTGACCACGCTCGATATCTTCTTTCTTAACACCACGAAGGAGAAGACCAACGTTGTCTCCAGCTTCTGCTGTGTCGAGAAGTTTACGGAACATTTCGATGTCAGTAACTGTTGTTTTAACAGTATCCTTGAGACCAACGATCTCAACTTCTTCCATTTTCTTGAGGATACCACGCTCTACACGGCCTGTAGCAACGGTTCCACGACCTTCAATATTGAAGACGTCTTCCACAGGAAGAAGGAATGGTTGATCTTTTGGACGTTCTGGAAGCGGAATGTATTTATCAACCGCATCGATGAGCGCAAGAATTTGCTTTTCCATTTCTGGATCGCCATCAAGCGCTTTCTTAGCACTTCCTTTAACGATAGGAATCTCATCACCTGGGAAGTCATAGGACTTAAGCAAGTCACGAATTTCCATCTCAACGAGGTCGAGAAGTTCTGGATCATCAACAAGGTCAACCTTGTTCATGAAAACGACCATCGATGGAACACCAACTTGGCGGGCCAAAAGAATGTGCTCACGAGTTTGAGGCATCGGACCATCAGCAGCGCTAACAACAAGGATCGCGCCATCCATTTGAGCAGCACCGGTGATCATGTTCTTGACGTAGTCAGCATGTCCTGGGCAGTCAACGTGAGCGTAGTGACGTGCATCACTTTCATACTCGACGTGTGCTGTAGAGATAGTAATGCCGCGCTCTTTTTCTTCAGGAGCAGCATCAATCTGATCGTAAGCTCGCGCTTGAGCTTTACCAGTTTTTGCAAGCACCGTAGTGATAGCAGCAGTGAGAGTGGTCTTGCCGTGATCGACGTGACCAATGGTGCCGACGTTAACGTGCGGCTTATTGCGTTGGAATGTGTCCTTAGCCATTGTAGTATTTGTTTTCTAGTTGTTGATGGTTGCGTGATATTCCTCTGGAGCCCATGACCGGGATTGAACCGGTGACCTCGTCCTTACCAAGGACGTGCTCTGCCAACTGAGCTACATGGGCTAAATAAAAGAACATCGACGCGAAGTCGTTTTCGCTTGCTTACGATACCATGACTTACTCGCTTAAGCCAAGGTAAACCTAAAAATGAAAACAGAATTTTTAGACATCCTTTTTGGCTGCTAAATTTTCTATTCTCATTTTTAGGTTTTGAGGCAGCGATGCGTCAAAAGCGCGTAAGAAAACGGATGGATATCATTAACAGTAGAACCTCTTCTGTCAAAATGAATTTTTAGATAGCTTCTCTTATTTTTTCTTCTCAAAATAGATTTATATGGATCACCTTCCTTTTTCCAATACAGAAAATCAACTTTCCTTGGCTGGTATGCGACGCGACTACTCTCTTGGAACCCTCAAAAATACAGCTTTGCACGATGATCCTATCCAGCAATTTGACATTTGGTTTCAAGAGGCATTAAGTTGCCAACAGGTCCTCGAGGCGAATGCAATGGTCCTTGCAACAACGAGTCGCGATCTACAAATTACTTCACGCACTGTCTTACTTAAAGGGTACGATCTAGCTGGATTTCGTTTTTTCACGAACAGCACCAGCACCAAAGGAAAACAGATAGCAGAAAATCCACGTGTTGCTTTGCTCTTTCATTGGCACGCTCTCGAACGTCAAATTCATATCAACGGTCACGTCACACTCCTGCCTCGCAGCGAAACAGAAAAATATTTTCAATCACGCCCTCGTCAAAGCCAGATTGCTGCTTGGACCTCCTATCAAAGCTCTCCTCTCAGCAGTCGTGAAGAGTTAGAAGAACGTTTTGAAAAAGTAGAAGCTCGTTTTGAAAATCAAATCATTCCAACGCCTGAGTTTTGGAACGGGTACCTCGTTGTCCCTGATAAAATCGAGTTCTGGCAGGGACGCAGCAATCGCCTGCATGATCGTTTTTGCTACACCAAAAAAGAAAATGGCGGTTGGAAGATTGAGAGACTTAGTCCCTAAAAAACAAGAAGAAGAAAATTAACCACAAAGAACGCAAAGAGCGCAAAAAAAAGACAAAGACTTTAATGTTGCTCTTTCTTGATCAACTCTACTAAATACTCATTCAGTGCTCTCAGCTCACTTGCCTTCCAATCTTTTCTTGGAAGAGTAATTTTATTTTTCTTCAACGTGTCAGGAATCAATGTTCCATTTGGCATCAAGACAACTGAGGCAACAATGACGCCCGGATATTTTTTCAAACGTTCTTGAAATTTCGGAGACGTAAGATCATTAGCGGCAGGGTTGCTTTTGTGTGCCAATGGCCCTGTCCCATGCGCATCAACTCCATGGCAAATAGCGCAGCGCGTTTCGTAAAGAATTTTTCCTTCTTGCTCAAGCTGATTAGCAGAGGCAGTCAATACGCTTGCAATAAAAATGGCAAAGATGATGCGCATGTATTTTCTACCACCTACCACCTACCACCTATAACCTATTTTCTCACTCGAGCCACTGCATCACATTGAAGTTATAAGCGATCGCAACCGCAGTGATGACGACAAGGAATATCAATGAAAAAACAAAAACTCTTGGCATTCCAAAAAGAAGGCAGCGAATTTGGTGCTCTTCAATTTTAATTTGAGCTTCAGTTGGCGGAAGTGGATGCGGGAATGTTTGCATAGCAGCCGACATTGTAAATGACATCTTTTTTCTGTCAACATACGACTAGAAAGAATACAGCTCTAATTTAGAAAATTGAACCGTCATATTTTTCAGGGTGATCCGTCGCAAGAGGCAGCGTAGTGTGATGCAGACAATTCGAGCGAGTTGCAATCAACGTGAAATATGCCCATTAATCCACGGAGTTGCTTGCAAAGCCCTTGATAATATCGATGAGTATTTTATAGTGTATTAAATTGAAAAGGGCACGCGATAAGCTTGCTCTTTTTCCTTAGAACTGCGTTCTCAGATCTCACGTTATCTTCGGATAGCGCTTCGATCTTCGGCCTTGTTCTAAGAAAAAATTTCAGCGCTTCTAACATGCCCTTTTCAATTTAGTACACTATAACATCAAAATACCAACGCGATACTCATCAAAAATTTATGAATCAAAAAAAAATTACTATTGTTGCCAAATTTCAAGCACGCCCTGAAAAAGAATCAGATTTGCGAACTGCCTTGATCGCCCTTATTGAACGAACGCGAAAAGAGATTGGGTGCTTAAATTATGATCTCCATCAATCACAAGATG
>VHCR01000134.1 GCA_016871655.1 Verrucomicrobiota bacterium | reverse complement strand
TAGCTTTTTCTAAAAATGTCGGAGGGCTCTTTAATGTCGGAACCGCCACACCTCGCACGTGGTTGGATTTAGCTCATTCTCTTTTTGCAGCATTGGATCGAGAGCCAGTCATTGAGTTCATCGAGATGCCAGAACATCTTCAGCATCAATATCAATATTACACCTGCGCTGATATTTCACAGCTCTTAGCAACTGGCTATCAGGAGCCTTGCTCCACGTTGGAGGATGCGGTGAGTGATTACGTGAGGAATTATTTGGTTCCAGGGAGACATCTTGGGGAGGAAGCATCCGTTCTAACGAACGGATAAGAAGATGGAAGATAGAAGATGGGAGATGGAAGTTGTGGTTTGCTGACGCAAACAATTTAGAAAATTCTCTCATCTCCTAATACGCCTGCGAAGCAGGCCACAACTCCTATCTTCCATCTTCTATCTCCTATCTTCTTTTGAATTATTCCAATTCAAAATTAATATTTACTGTGTAAGGTGCACTCTGGCTCAAGCCCTCTGGCAGTGGGGCAATCTGTTTGACTTTGGCCGCAGCAGCGAGGACCGATTCATCCATGATAGGGTTGCCGCTCGGCTTGGCTAAAGAAAAATTAGAGATCGTTCCATCTCGTTCGATGGTGAGGCGCAAGGTGCAAACAAAATCATGCCTGTGTTCTGTTGGGATGGCTGTTGGTTGTTCCCACTGACTATAAAATCGATCGTGGATTAATTCGTGATAACCAGCGAGAACGTTGGCATTCACGCCATCACCGTGGCTTCCAGAGCCATTTCCGGAGCCCTCAGCGCCGTTGCCTGTTCCATTTTTACTATTTAAAAAAGCTTTTTTGAGACTCTCACTACCATGATCAGAGCTTCCTTTTTTTTCAGAAGACTTTTTGGAAGAAACAGAGTTGTTTTTTTTATGAGCGGTGGAAGAGGTGGCTGCTTTGTGAGAAGGAGCGCTCTTTGGCTTTGGAGAAGATTTAGGTTTCTCTTCTTCGTCCTCTTCTTTTTCTTTGGGCTTTGGTTTTGGAGAAGGTTTCGGCTTTGGCTTTGGTTTTGGAGTGGGCTTGGGCGTTGGTTTCGGAGTCGGTTTTGGTTTAGGTGGTGGTGTTGGTTTTGGCGTCGGTGTTGTGATAGGAATTTCTGAGTCGATTGCGGGAGGTGGTGTGGGAGGAGCTTCTTGTGTTGCTGCTGGCTCTGGATTTGAGGGTGGTTCTGGAGTTGGCTCTGATTTTGGCTCTGGCTGAGCTTCTACGGCTGGTTCAAGTGTGGAAATTTTCTCAGGCGTACTCGCCGCAGCAGGTGTTTCTTCTTCTTTGGAATCCTCTTGTTTTGCAGTAGCGCTCTCTTCGCCAGCAGCAGCAGCGCCAAAGGAACCGGTTTCGAGCCAGGTCACTTGATCCCCTGTTTTCTTTGGTGGTTTGATTAAACAGATAATAAGCGCCAAAAATCCTAGATGAATTAATGCAACGAGAACAACAGAGCGACGGAAGGAGATCTCCTTTTTTTTCATGAAGAAAAATTTATTTCTCTTGCTGCGTCATGACGCCGACTTTGGTGATACCTGCCTGCTGCAAGAGATCCATGATGCCAATAAATTTTTGAATCGGTAAATCACGATGTGGGCGAACAACGAAAGCGACGTTAGGTTGTGATGTTTTCAATTGCTTTAACGCTACCAGAAGGTCTGATGAGGTGATGATATCTTGGTTTAGCTTGATCACTTCGTTACGGTCGATGGAAATCGTTTGAACTTCAGAAGGATTGATTTCATGACGAGCAGTAGAGCTCGTTGGAACAACAAGGTCGATACTGTTTTCAAGTAAGGGTGTTGTGATCATAAAAATGATCAACAAGACGAATGCTAAATCGAGTAATGGAGTTACGTTCAGCTCGCTAAGCGTGTGCAAAGCCGTGTGATTGGAATAGCGACGCATGGGGAAGAGGAGGCTATAGGATGTAGGCTGTAGGCTGCAGTAAAGGCAACGCTTCGCACATGGTAAGGCTATCTTTTAAGATAGAGAACTTCATTTTTTGAAGGAATTGAAATTTTAATAGGATATGAATAGAAAATTTTATTATTACTTGCCGAAGGCATTACTAATAACTACAGCGTATAGACTGTTGTTTATCCATGGCTATCATGCGAGACATAACGATGCTCTAAGGCACTTGCAAGCTCTGCTGCAAAGTTGTCGCACGAAACAATCATTGCTCGCACGCTCGTGACTAAAAAGTTGTAACCAAACATTGCTGGAATTGCGACAAGCAATCCTGTGACCGTTGTAATCAAGGCTCCAGAAACGCCAGGAGCCATAGCAGCAAGACTAGCGCTGCCCGAAGCAGCGATGCCACCAAAAGCATCCATTACACCCCAAACCGTTCCCAAAAGGCCCACAAAAGGAGCGCCGCTCACAGCGGTAGAGAGAATGATCATTTTGGATTCTAGATTGAGCGCCGATTCCCCCACGGCCCGCTCCATCGAGGCGGTGACAAAACGCATTTGTGAAGCCGAGATACGAGGAGCCATTTGTAATCGAGCTTCAAAGGTTTCATCAACTTCCATTGAGCCCAGAAGTTGAAAGCAAAGCTCTCGGCAGCCTGCCTCATAAATGTCATAGAGAGGTGATCCTTCGTAGCTGATTTTTTGGGCCATGATTTGTAAAGGCTGCCGGTCTTGTCGGAAAGTTTCCATAAAACGTAACGACTGCTTTTTTGCGAATCGGAGCATTCTCATTTTAGTAATCATGACGGACCAGCTAAAAATAGAACCGATGAAAAGAACCAGCAGTACTAGTTTTCCTTCAAAGGTTGCTTCGACGAAGGCGTAGACAATTCCGCTGGCGAGGAGGGGTGGGGTAAAAAAAGTAAAGAACATGTTATCCAACGCGATTGTTTAATTTGAGATAAGAATATTATTTATTGCTGTGAACAGTTAAAATGGTGAAGCGTTAAAACATGAAAGAGATTTCATGTTACTGCCGCTTCAATGTTTCAATCCTTCAACACTATCAATGCGATTTTATTTTGGAAAAAATAAAATCGCATTGATAGTTAAATTTTTCTTTTCAAAAATCAATTTCCAAGGTAACTCCAATCTATGACGCCTATGGTTTGTATAGCTTCTGCTGATCGAAATATTTGGATCAAGGTTGTTGGGCGGGGCAATTTTCAATGTAGTCCTTGCTTAAAAAATTTAGTTCAAGAACAATCAGCACAAGGCTCTCATGAGTATACGATCGATTTAGCGGAGTGCGAACAGCTCGATTCTACCTTCATGGGAACGCTGACTGGTATTGCTCAGCGCCTCAAAAAGAAAAAAGAAGGAAGTTTGCGAGTGATTAATGTTAGCGAGAGCAATCAACAGCTCATGAAAAATTTGGGTCTCGATCAGCTCTTTCTTATTCGATCTATCACCGAAGGGAGGGAGTTGCCTCCGGTTGCTACTCAGGAGAAATTTTCTCAAGTTGTGGAACCATCCTGTGCGTCTAAAAAAACTTTTGAAGAAACGGTCCGGTCGGCTCATGAGGCGCTTGTTATAGCTAACAAAGAGAATGCACCAAAATTCGAAAACTTATTAGAAATAATCAAGTAGCGTTGTACGAGGATTTATACCAATGACGAATGAATTTTAGGAATTTCTACTTGTTATTTTTAGCGCTAGCAGCGTTGTCATCGCTACTGTTACCTCGGTAGCATCACGCTCTGACGCCTTGCTAGCGCTAAAAATTCCTGCGTATAATTTTCCTAAAATTCATCCGTCATTGGTATATCTTAAAATTTTTGGGCCTCATGTATTTTGCTCTTAGCCTCAAAGCTCCTTATTTAGGAACTATTTTTTTTTCGCTGATTTCTCTCGTTTTAACTTTTTTTCTTTGTGCCCAACGTAGGCGCGTTAAAGAATTGAAGAAGGTGAGACGCGAGCTTCAGTTGGAAGAGAATCGGGTTTTTACTTTTTTGCATAGCCTTGGAGAAGCCTCCACACAAGGAGTTAGATCCCAAGAATTATATCGACTGATCATGGAAGGGTGTGTCCGGATTTTAGAGGCTACCGGGGGAGCGCTCTATTTTCTTGATCGCGAAGAAAAAATGCTTGTTCCCTGTTTTTTAACAGCACAGGCGCCTCCCTTTGTGCCGCTTCCTGAGCTGACGCAACGGCCAACTTCTCCTAACTATTATCAGCATGAAGAAAACACTTCTTCCTTTCACAGTTTTTTAAGATTGCACACGATTTTACGAGGGGAGGGTCTTTTAGGTGAAGCTTGGGAGTGGCCTGGACCAAGATTTTTATCACGTGAAGAGTTGCCTCCAGAGTTAGTGGCGCAAGGTCTCGATGCGGCGTTGATCAGTCCTTTGCGTTATGGAAATAAAACGGTAGGAGTATTGGCGCTTGGCAATGGGCCTAAAGTTGTTTTTTCAAAAGGAGGATTGGAACTTTTCCGAACCATTATGGAACAAGTTTCTTTTGCGCTTTATCATCAGACTGTTTATCACGAGGCAGGGGAGAAAAAAATCATGGATCGCGATATCAATATTGCTCGCGACATTCAACAGCTTTTATTGCCAGCAGGAGCCCCGATATTCCCTGGTTATGAAATCAGCGGCATCAATATACCTGCGTGTGCGCTGAGTGGTGACTATTTTGATTATCTCAAGATTGATGAAAAACATCTCGGCATTGCCATTGCAGATGTTTCCGGAAAAGGAGTGCCTGCTTCTTTGATTATGACCATGGCTCGGAGTGTGCTCCGAGCTCAAGCTTCGGGGCAACCTTCTCCTTGCGAGGTCGTAAAGCTTGTCAATCGCCAGCTCTATCCCGATATGAAAGAGGATATGTTTATTAGTATGGCGTACGTCACGATTGACCAGATTAACAACACGGCTCAATTGGC
>VHCR01000133.1 GCA_016871655.1 Verrucomicrobiota bacterium | reverse complement strand
GCCGAAGATCGAAGCGCTATCCGAAGATAACGTGAGATCTGAGAACGCAGTTCTAAGGAAAAAGAGCAAGCTTATCGCGTGCCCTTTTCAATTTAATACACTATAGCTCTCAGCCCTCAACCTATTGTGAAAATTCTCGCCCTCGATTCTTCTACTTCAATTGCTTCGATTGCATTTTTGGATGATGAAAAAATTCTTTTTGAATACCATCAGCCACAACAACGCACTAACTCTTCGATTTTTTTTGAAGGTTTACAAAAAGTTCTTCAACAATGTGGAAAGCCAGATCGCCTTGTTATCGGCTTAGGACCTGGTTCCTACAATGGACTTCGCTCTTCTATCGCTGCAGCACAAGGAATTGCGGCTGCAACTGGGAGCGAACTTGTTGGCTTACCTTCGATTTTAGGTTTTGAAATTAATACTGAAGGATATTGGGTGCTTGGCGACGCCCGTGGCAGCCAATATTGGCTTGCTGCCGTATCACAAAAACAAGAACTCCTCGAAAAGCCTTTTTTATTAGCCCCAGCTGAAATCCCAAATCATTTAAAAAAACATCCTAACTTTTTCTTGATTGCTTCTCAGCAGCTCCCTCACCTTTCTCCTTCGCTCAAAGTCACTATCAAAATGCCTAATGCTGCTATCTTGGCTAAGCTAGGAAAAGAACTCTCTCCTTCCCTTTCTTTAGAGCCACTCTACCTGAAGCCACCTCATATTACAGAGAAGGCCCTCTAAACGCCAAAATTTGACACCCGTTTTTTAAATTTGGCTTAAAATGGAGAGGAATTCGGAAAAATCCTACAGAGAAGAATTCCAAACGCTCCCTTTTATGAAAACTTTAATGTTTTTATAATTTGCTTACCAAAAGAAAAATGTGACAAAAAAATGTTTTTTGAGAGAGGATTTTTGGGTGGTATCATCTATGCCGGGCACTTTAAATCGATCGATGTCGGGCAAATGGGAGCGTTTTATGAGCCCTAGCCCGCAAATTTCATACTGATTCGTCGCGAGGCGCCGCGAATCCTGATGCAGACAAGGAAGGCGATGGGTTGCTGCGACGGCTGTATGCTCCATACCGCCCGAGGAGCAATCCGAGCCTGACGCTGTATCCATCAGGGTTTCGCAAGCCGTAGCAGGATCAGTATGAAATTTGCAGGCTAGTTAAAGAAGGAATTTTTGAAAAATTTTCAGCAACATTCCTTGATCTTGTTTTGAAGTTTTCCCAAAAAACCGCGCATCTACCCCCTCGACTAACGGAATCAGCTGTTTCACTAATTTTTTACCTGTTGATGTGAGGGAAACACTTTTTGCACGGCTATCTGTTTGATGCTCCATGCGGTTGACTAATTTTAAAGCCACTAATTTTTTGAGTGACTTGGAAACAGTCATTTTATCAAGCTTGGACCAATCAATAATGTCAATTTGTGTCGTCGATTTTTTTTGCAATTCAAACCACAAGAGCGTTGCCATAATCACAAATTGAGCATGGGAAATACCGTGGGGCTCCAGTGCTTTTTTAATGAGGCGCTGCCACAACATGGTTGTTTGCCAGAGCAAAAAACCAGGACTCTCTTGGGCCCGCGCAAAACCAAATGGAGAAGATTTTTTTTTCATCACGATTGCTGCCGAGCGAGGCTAACCAATGCTTCTGTTTCTTCCTCGATCGTATCTGCGATATGCTGCGCGACTAATTTAATCCAAAGCCACTTGAGAGGTCCAGTCACCACGAGCGTGTTCGTGATGCGCAATCCCTCTGCTGTTTCTTCCATCGCATGGGTATCATACATACGCGCGCCAAAAAATGTCGTGCAATCAGTAAAGGAGTGCCCCTCTGTAATCTCGGTCAGAATAATTTTAACCGCCCTCATTCCTTTTGGTTTTAGCATAAAATAATTACCGACAGCAAAAGCCCCTTCTAACTTGCAACTATCAAGATCGCCGTGCCACTCGGGCCAACGGTTAATGTCTGTGGCGATCTGCCATAGAGCCTCTTTCTTTACTCCAACGTAGGTCTTCGTAAAAATTTTTTTCCAAGTATTCATTGTGCTTATTGTTAATTAGTATTGATGCATACTATATGCAAGTTTACTAAAAAGACAAAGATCAATTTGAAACAAATAAATCTTTTGTGCTCTTTGTGTTAAATTTCTTAACTTTTGCGTTTTTTGCAGTTAATTTTTCTTATCTCTCTTCCAAACTCTCAATCTCATGAGAAATTTCACTCTCATTTTTTCCTCGTTATCTTTTTTCTTCCTCACTCTCACCAGCCTCCAGTCGACCGTTGAAGAGGATTCCAAGCTAGTTGAAAATCCCAAACCAACTTGGGAAACGCAGCTCCAAGCCCGCACGTTCCAATTTTTTGTTCCTGCGCCGCGAGGCCAGATCACGGATCGGAATGGAAAGCCGCTAGCACAAACACGGGTCAGTTATAATTTGGAACTACAATTTCCAACACCACTTTTATTAAGCGATCAAAAAGCCCTCGCCTTCGCAAAACAGTACATCACTTTTGCTCAAGGCTTGCTCAAGCATCCGATTAGGATCAGTGATCAAGCGATCATCAATCATTATCACAATCGAGGGCTCTTACCACTTAATCTCATTGAAGATCTCTCACCGGAAGAATTAGCGATCGCGCAACGCGGACTCTCTCCCTATCTCACAGTGCGACAAACTTTTTTTCGTTACTATCCTGAAAACAGCCTCGCTTCACACCTCATCGGCTACACAGGCCGACAAGCTCCTCTGTCAACGCGCCTCATTGAAAACAAAGACTTTCTTTTTCCTGAAATCGAAGGCCGCGAGGGAATCGAACAGGTTTTTGATGCTCAATTAAAAGGACGACCCGGAAGTTTTTTTGTCACCTATGATCAAAATGGAAAAAAAAGCTCAGAGCGCCTAGCCCAAGCTCCAATCCCAGGAAACAATGTCATCACAACGATCGATCAAGATCTCCAAGCGCTGTGTGAAAAAGTGCTACGCGAAAATTGTAAACGAGGCGCGATGGTTTTCATCGATCCTGCTAACGGAGAAATTTTAGCAATGGCCTCGCATCCTGGATTCAATCCCAATACCTTTGTCCCGATTATCAATCCCAAAATTTTTCAGCAACTCACTAAAGATCCAGATGTTCCGCTGCTTCCACGAGCCTTTCGCTCGGCCTATCCGCCAGGTTCCTCATTCAAACCAGTAGTTGGCATTGCCGCGTTAGAGTCAGGTCTCATTGGACCAAACGATACATTCCATTGCCCTCCAACATTCGATGTGGGGAATGTCACGTTTCACAATTGGAAAAAAGTTGATGCTGGCAAACTCAATTTCGTTCAAGCCTTAACGCAATCATGCAACACTTGGTTTTATCAATGCGGATTGAAAATCAGATCACAACCAATCATTGATTGGGCTCATCGTTTAGGCTTGGGGCGTCGCACTGGCATTCCTCTCCGCGCTGAAGCAAAAGGAAATATTCCTGACAATGATTACATGCTTCGCGTGCAACATCGAAAAATTTTACCTGGCGACATTGCTAACATGAGTATTGGACAGGGTGACATCCTCATCACCCCACTCCAAGCGGCTCAGGAAATGGCAATCATTGCTGCTGGCGGAATTTTTCATCAAACACGCCTCGTTAAACAGATTCAAACTCCTGACAATAAAGTCATCGTCGCTTACCCTGATCGCCTCCGCGCCAACCTCAACATGGATCCGAATGTGTTAGCAACCTTGCGCGAGGCCATGGTCGATGTGACCGAGGATGCACAAGGAACGGCTCATCGCGCTCAAGTTCTCGGCATTCATGTCGCAGGAAAAACAGGAACGGCTCAATGGGGCCCGAACAAAAAACAACGAACCGCCGCCTGGTTCATCGGCTTCGCTCCAGCCGATCATCCTCAATACGCCTTCGCTGCTGTCTACGAGGGAGAACCGGGCGACAATAACGTTCATGGCGGCAGCCAAGCAGCTCCCCTCATTGGAAAAGTGTTGCAACAACTTTTTGCAAAACAAAAAGAGAGCTCACCTATTGAGAAGGAAAGTCCAACTATTATGAAAGCAATTCCAGTCACCGCGCCTAGCAACACCACTAACAACGCCCTTCCGACTTCTTCGCCTGCGCCAAGCAACGATGACGATTTATCGGATTAGAGGAACTGCTCTCCACACGAGGAGCATGGAAAGACTAATCGCTAAAAAATAAATGGGCATTGGAAATAATGTTCCGTTATGTAGACTTCCCATTCCGAGTGTTAAAAGTGAAATTCCGATATAATAACAAAATCCAAACAAGCTCGAAGCGGTGCCCACACACCATTTGTAATCGACTAGCGCGATGGCAAGCGCATTAGTGGCAGCCATGCAAATACCAAATACGACAATCATTTGGGAAAGAATTGTCAGAATGATTAGTACTTCTCGCGAGAGCGGCAACCAGTTTTGCAACACGATTACAGCCGCAAAAAAGAGGCTTCCGCTAAAAATAATCTTTAGTCCGTACCCCATGATCTGTTGAGACGTGCGATAATCATGCAATTTTCTCGAGAGAACTCCTGCAATAAACGTACTGCTCGCCAGAAACATAAACGTCATCCCATAATGGCTTGGAGAGAGCTTTAGTAACTTAATAAGATAAAAAGAACCTTCTGCATAATAGCTAAAAGCAATACCATTTGTTGCCGCTACAATAAATCCCAAAGCCATGACTTTTTTGTCTTGAAGTAATTTCCAAGCCACATTGAGGAGAGCAACAGGTCGTCGATTTTCTTTGTGATGGGTTTCTTGGAGACTTAAAATGACAGAGGCAATTAAAAAGATTCCAAAAAAAGTCAGGAATAAAAAGATGGCAGGCCATCCAAAATGCACTGCAATAAATGCTCCCAGGATAGGACCAATAACGGGAAAAATTGATAAAGAAGTCCCAATGA
>VHCR01000132.1 GCA_016871655.1 Verrucomicrobiota bacterium | reverse complement strand
GCTAACCGTGCTGGAAACCGCTCTCTTGCTTGCGAAGAGACGATCACATCACTTTCCTCGCGCCATTCTAAGTGGAGTTCTTGAGCTAACTCAAAAAGAAACTCTCGTTCAGGAACCATGGCTGTGTCTAAGAGCGCACCTACCAATGATCGTTGTGCAAAAGCGGCGCGACGGAGTGCCTCTTCTAAACTGACGAGATCGTTGCAACCGACTCTCTGAGCAAGAGAGAGAAGTTGCTGCATCAATCCTGAAGAAGTCATCGGTGATTCTTCGTTTTGGGGTAATTGCATAGCCAACTACTATCGTCTTGAAGTTGCTATTTCGCAATGCTCTTTCTCTTGTTTTGACACTTTTTATTTTTGAAAAAAATCAAGCTTCTCTAAAAATCCATTCGCTTTGTGAGACTCTTGCGGTTAGATTATGCGAAGTTTATTTCTCATGCATCATCGTTCTTTTGTTTTTTTCTCTTTAACAATTTGTTGCTTGATAGGATCGCTTTCTTTGGCCAGAGCTGCCTCAGAAAACGTTAATGGGACATCATCCCCTTCTCATGTCTCTGCAGAACCGTCCGGAAACAATACGCTCGATTCTTTTTCCATCACGTTAAAGCCGCAGCTACAAAGCAGCCCGCTTCCTTCTTGGGTTAATCACCCTTTAAACTTTTCTTCAGGGTCTTCTTCGTTAGAAATTTCATTAGCGCCTCTCGCTGGACAAACTTCGATCGATCATTTTGTTTTAACGGTACTTTTCGATGATCATGGCGATGGAGGACCTCGCGTTGACTGGATAAAACCTACTGGTGATCGAACAACGCTCTGCAGTGGCCTTGGCATCAATGGACCACCCCTTGGATGGAACGCTCGAAAACTTTCGATTCCTTACGATCTTGCTATTGATGGCGGCACCCTCGCTATCCAGCATGCAGATCGTTTTGATCAAGTTCTCTCGATCACCATTCAAGTGGATCACACAGTCACAGTCACTAGTTTGACAGCAGAATATGATTCCTCGCTACTGGATGAAGTTGGCAATATTATCTCCAAAGAAATTCTCGCAGGTGAACTTCCTCCCGCAAAAGAAGGTGATGTCATGAAAGGACGTTTAATGACGGCTGAACTTTCAGCAAAAATAGAAACACAACAAGGTGACGGTTTTGAATTTTTACATAAAATCGAAGGAGCGCTTCCTGACACCACCATGCTGAACACCGAAGTCATCGGACTTAATTTAGAATCTCAAGTACAAGTTCGCGTTAATAATAACTTTGTTGGCATGCTCAATACGGCTCCCTTCTCTCTCACTGCCCCGGAATTGATGAATACGACAGGCTTGAGCACTGCTAAAAATCACTCCAAATTTCAACTTGCTGGTTGGCGCAAGGCGTGGCTCTATATTCCTGGCCGTTTCTGGAAGCAAGGAGAAGAAAATCATATTACGCTGATTGTCCCTGTCTCCTCTTCTTCTGTTTCCCTGAGAAACAGCACACTCGATCTCTATTACGATAGTAATATCTCGCTAGGTCATTCAACAACCCCACTTGCAAAAGATTTATTTCGGTACTAAATTGCTTTCATCACCAACATCCTTAACACCCTATGTTCAACCTTCCTGAAAAAAAACATCATCGTCGTGACGCCGGCTACACCTTGTTCGAAATCATGCTCGTGCTTGGTATCATCTCCGTACTGATTGGCTCTGCCATCTACATGCTTGCTGGAAACATTGACGTCGCCAAAGAACAACGCGTTAAAAGCGATATCCAAGCGATCTCCATGCAGCTTCGCACTTACGAAATGCTTAACTATCGCAAACCAACTACGGAACAAGGTCTAGAGGCCTTAGTGCAACCACCAAGCGCAGATCCAAAACCACAAAGTTGGAAAAAGTTAATGGAGGCAGTTCCACTCGATCCTTGGGGCAATCCTTACGTCTATCGTAACCCAGGAAAATATCATCCGGATGGTTACGATCTCTATTCTCTCGGACCTCAAGGAAAAGAAGGTGACGGAAATATTGGACGATGAAAGAAGTGACGAGTAACGGATAACGAGTAAAATCTGAACAGAAGAGTTTGGTTTAACTGGCGAAATGAATGCGTCATGATACAAATTATTTTAGAGATTTGCCGAAGGCAAAGTTACTAAACCCGTTACCCTTTACTCGTTACTCGTTACTGCAAGGTTTCACCTTGCTAGAAGTCCTCATCGCTCTGGCCCTCGTTGCCGTCTTGCTTTCGATCGCGGTCCCTTACATGAGGGATGCTTTTGGTTCCCAACAAAGCGATCAAATTTCTGAAGCCATTAGCACCCTCGTACAACAGACGCGGGCAGCTGCGATGACCGCTCACGAAAGCCGTTACATCGACTTCAACGATGCTTCCTTTCGTCAACTTTTTCCTGCTGGCTGGAAGTTTCAACTGGAGCGCATGGGTGACCAAAAATTTCACGATCCTGCTTCCGGAGAGCGCTGGGAATTTAATGGCGAAGGAATCTGCGATCCTCTTTCTTTAAGACTTCAAGGAGGCGGCCAGATGCTCACCTTAAAATTTGATCCCATCACCGGAGAAGTTGTTCATGATGAGTAAAAAATCTTCACAATTTGGATTTACGTTATTCGAAGTCCTCATTGCTCTCGCTGTCTTTGCTCTCGCAGTAACAGGTCTTGCAATTGCACTGGAATCGATCGTGCAAACAGCCTTAGAAGCCCGCCAGCGCACGCTCTCTCGCATGGAGTTAGAATCGCGCTTGGCCTATGATATGGTTGATCCTCCCATTGAAGGTGACCGCACCTTAAGCGCTGCCGAAAATCATGGTTTTGAAATCACTGAATCGGCCACACAAGAGGATTTGAAAGATGGAGAAGGCCACCCTCTCACCGGCATCTATCGTCTTAAGATTAGTTCTAAAATGGGTAATGCTACTGATTCGCTGGAAACGTTGATCTACCATCCGTAGCTCAAAAGTCATCAGCAAGCGGTCACGAATAAATATAAACAGGTGAAAACAACAAGTTCGCTACAATTGAGGTGTCATGTTAAAAACTTTTTGTTTGATTCTGTCGAAGGCATCTATTGCAATCGTTACCCGTTACTCGTTACTTTCTCAAACTATAGTTTATTAAATTGAAAAGGGCATGTTAGAAGCGCTGAAATTTTTTCTTAAAACAAGGCCGAAGATCGAAGCGCTATCCGAAGATAACGTGAGATCTGAAAACGCAGTTCTAAGGAAAAAGAGCAAGCTTATCGCGTGCCCTTTTCAATTTAATAAACTATAGATACGATCCTCTTCAACAGCTTTCATGACATTAAAAAAAGATAAAGCTTTTACAATTTTAGAAGTCATCTTGGCGATGGCCGTGCTAGCATTGCTCTCAGGGGCCATCTACGCTATTTCCATGGCTGCAATGCAGGCGACTCGCGAAACATTGGAAGAAGAATTAACGATCCGCCGATTAGAGGGGTTTCTTCGGATCACCCGCGATGCCTTCTTGAATCTCCCCTCCAATGGATCGGTTTATCTCGACACTGCTAGCGGGAGTGGCATTCCCGATCTTTATTTTGAAAAAGGAAGTAGTCTTTTTGGTATTCCAAGCCTTGGTGGAGGCACGCTTGTCCTTGCTGCAAGGCCAAGACCAAATGGAACACGGACCTTCTCAGTTTTACGCATTCCTCAAAACGTTCAAGGCAGCGACCGTGATCAGTTGTATGAAAAAGGAAATTGGATCAGTCTCTTACCAAATGTGATCAAACCTCACTGGAGTTTTTTCCGCAATGGCGAATGGCTTGATGAATGGCCTCAGGGAGCTGGACGCCCACAGCTCGTGCGCCTTGAAATGAACCTCCGGGCTCTTCCCCATCCGATTGTAGCAACTTTTTATCTACCCCCAACGAGCGGCATGGGAGCAGTCCCCTCGTTAGATGATCTTTTAAATCAATTGCGGATGCTGAAAGATAAGATGAATCAGCAACAGAATAGTAATCAGCCAATTAAGTAACTGGTAATAAGTAACTGGTAATAAGTGTTTTTTTAGAGCAACCAATAACAAGCTCGGTAAAGTTGACGTGCTATGATAAATTTTTTTAGTTTGAATTTGCCGAAGGCAACAAAATGAACTCGTTACCCATTACTCGTTACTCGTTACGGCCATCGCTTCGCGATGGCTTTGCTCTCCCCATTGTTCTTTGGACTATTGCCCTCCTCACAGTCCTTGTCATGATGGCACTTGGGGCGGTCAATCGTTGGGTTGATGAGGCTGCTGCTGCAGAGAAAACATTTCGCGCTCGACAGTTGGCTCTCAGTGGATTGGCCATTGCAATGAATCAAAATGTTGCCCCCAACGATCCGATCCTCACCAAAGGAGATCCGAAAAGCAATCAAGGAGAGAGCTACACCGTTGAAATCACCAATGATGCTGGCCTCATTAATCCTAATATCTTTTTAAAAGGATCAGATCATATTTTCTTTTTTCAAGCTCTCTTTAACTCTTGGAAGGTAGCAGAAGGTGATCAAGAAAATGCCATCGATGGACTCTACGACTGGCAAAGCCCGACAGCGCTGCGCTCAGCTCATGGTGCCAAGCAAGCAGAATATCAAGCGATTGGACTAGAAGGCTATCCCCCTAACGCTCCTTTTCTTGATGCTCGAGAAATGGCCATGGTCATTGGCTTTGCTTCTGTCATGAAGGCAAAGCCAAATTGGAGAAAATATTTTTCGACCTACAACCCAGGAAAAATCAGCCTTCGAGCAGCTCCCCCTGAAATACTCGAAGACGTACTTGGCATGACTCCCGAGCAAGCTGATGCTTGGATTAAACTCTCCGCTGGTCCCGATGGCATTATTGGAACCGCAGACGATCTGCAATTTAACTCTCTGGACGATGCTGCGAAACTCATGGGACTGAATTCAGATCAACAATCCAAG
>VHCR01000131.1 GCA_016871655.1 Verrucomicrobiota bacterium | reverse complement strand
TTTTAAAAGTTTTAATGCAGCAGCTGAAAGACGTCGACTTTCTTCGTTTAGTTGTCTGTCTTTGCTATGTGGCAAACAATATAAAAATGCAAAACTAAGGTGTCCATTGTTGTCTAATACGATATTTGCTGTTGTTCCATTCATAGACGCTACCTGAGAAAGAAAATTTCTCCTCTCTTGACCTTCTCCCTCTGGAGTCTCCGTATTTCTTTGATCAATCACTTTGATCGCATAGGCATCAGCTAGTTGCTCATAAGCTTGGGCTGCTTTATTAAATTCTTTTCTGAGTTTATTAATGATAGATAATTGCGTCATTATTATTTTCTGCGTTTGCTCTTGATCTTGAATCTCCGCATAAGCACCATCAAGTTGTGCCTCCAGTTCATGAGCCTTCTCCAAAAGGAGATTAGCATTCTTCACAACAAGAGCATGAAGTTCGAGCAGTCGCTCAGGATCTTGTTGAGCTCGTACTTGCTCGAGGCGTAACTCAGCTAATTGCTCAGTTAATGTTTGCTGAAGCACTTCTAAATCTTTTGAAGAAAAAAGAACGTTTTGATCTAAATCGCCATTCGCAAGGCTTGCTACGGCTTGCTGCAGGCCATCCAATGTTCCTACAGCTTGATCAATGGAAGCCTTCGTATCTTCAGCAAGAAGCTTCATGCCCTTTGTTATTTTTTCTGAAAAATGATCAGCATCGCTCTCACGAAGCTCTTCAAGAGCTGTTGAAAGCAAGGCCTTTTTAGGATCTTCTTCTAGAAGTGTAGCAATACGATTTTCTAATAACTCAGTCACATATTTTTTTTGGGCCTCTAAAACTTTTTGAACGGCAACGTTATATTCCCCGTGCTTCGTCTCTTTTTCCTTTTGAATTTCTCCTAACATTTTTACAAAGTCAGGAATCTCAACAGATCGAGAAGGAGAAATATCTTTTCCATCCAAGGCTGCATCTATTAATTTTTGATAAGTTCCCCCATCACGATATTCACGATATTGGCCAAAATATTCACCTAAAACATCAATACCCCATGTGATGGTAAATTTATGAGCAAGCGTCATGCTAGAAAAAACAGGTTGAAAGCGAATTCCTGTCACAAAGCCCATAAAACCCGCCCATTCTTGCGATAAGGTCCAAGGATCCCAAAATTGATAATAAAAAGCATTTTTCAAATAGCGATAGTCGTTCCAATTTCTCTTGGCCCAATTTTCTTGTTCTATAAAATCCTTAAAGGCTCCTAAGGTTAGAGGTTCCGCATTCTCTCTTCGAAAACGATCACTAAATCTTTTTAAAATTTCATGCTGGTTTAAAAGACTTGCATTTTTAACAAATTCTAATTGAGCAATACTTAGAAATGCCTGCTCTACGCCCTCTTCGATTGTCTTCTCGCCTTTAAGGAAATCCTTTTGAGAGGACTCTCTTGTTGAAAAAGGATTGTATGAAAAAACACGACCATTGGATCTAATGAGTCTCTGATTTTCCGAATCAGCGGTCTTAAGAAGTTCTGAAACATGGTGCCCTGGTGCCAGAAAATAACTCGGAGGACGACTCTCAGGAAATTTAGATGCTAAAATTTGCCGGAGTTCTCCTAGCGTTAATCCGTCTTTAGCTGCTCTTTTAAATTGAATTTTATTTTTAAAATCTTGAACTCCCTCTTGCCCCCAGGCGTCACGAACGGCTAACAACAGTAACGCAATTCCATTTTGCTTAAGAGCAGTATGGGAAGGACCCTTTACCTCATTTGGATCTTTCAAAATAAATGTCCCATTACGACTTACAATAATTTTATGTTGCTCATCATCTTTCAACTGAAGTCTATTTAATTGATCAATGAGGCTAGAATGATCTTCTGGGTTGTTCTCTTCCCCAGAAGGTAGCTCTATCCTAAGAGTATAAATGCTTGCAAGTTGTTCATACGCTCTACGTGTCTCTTCTGCCATCGTTTGGAGCTCTAATAAAGGCGCTAAATCCGTGCGTATGCCCTTTCCGCTTCTAGTAGCAGCTTTATCCATTTTAGCAGCAGTTCGCTCTCCTCCGTCTCTTTTTCGTTGGAAGGATTTTTCTTTCTCCGAAAAGAGCTCGGCATTTTTCAGGGCCGCTTGTCGCAGCTGATCGATATCGTTGACACTTTCATGGAATCGAGCTTTCTGTAATAAAAAGGTCTCTTTAGTTTCTTCAAAGAGCTCTTGCATGGCTTTTACATCAGAAGCAGAACAGAGTCGATTTTGAGAAAGATCTGCCTGAGCCAGAGTCGCTAATTTTTGATGGATTAACTCCAATCTTTCTCTTTCATCAGCTATAACTTGACTTGAATTCTCCTGAAGAAACTGAAATGACTGATTAATTGTTTTCTGAACGGAAGGGAAGCTTTTACTTTTTTCGTTAATGCTTTCAATCATACCTTGTACTAATTCATTTTTAGTCGCTGCGAACTGGTTTATGAATCCAGAGTCAAATCTCTGAAGCATTTTTAGCGCTAGCTCCTTGCGTGCAGTGCCAAATTTTCCCAGGATTTCGTTATGTTGCTGCTGAATTTTTGCACTCTCTGCTCCTGCTGCTCGAGTAGGCGTTACTACAAGAGCTGAGGGCATGCCGCGTGCAACAGACATTGCTCTTACTGAAGCAATGCGTCGGATCTCTTGCGACTTTTGCTCGGCAACCTCTTTTTCCTTTTGAGAAAAATCTTGAAAAAGCCCTTCTGAAGGATTTTTTATTACGACTTCTCTCCTCATGCTTTCAAATAAACTTTCATCATCTTGAATTTTTGCCTCTTTTCGTAAAGGTCGAGTTGCATCATTGATCAAATTCATACCATAGGCACTCCCGACAGCAATGGCTAACGATCGATAAAAATGATCCGTTTCCGTAAAAGGAGGTTGAGCTCTCTCTCCAGAAACACCACCTGCAAACCAGCTCCAAAGTTCCTGATTAATCTCATGAGGCTTACTGAACAAGCGATAGTAAAGTTCTTCCCTGGATTGTTGGCTTCTTGCACGCTCTTCGTTAATAAAATGAATACAAGCTTGAATCGTTAATGGAATTGTCTTTTTCTCTCCAATAAGCAGACGATATAAAAAAGATCTTTTCTCTTGCTTCAAAAATGTTGCATCAAATCGCTTAAGAATATCCCGTTGGTTGGTTGCTGTTGCCTTTTTAAAAAAATCCTGATTTCTAAGACTTGCTCGAACCGCAATAATTCCTTCCAAATTTGTTTGGTCGGGATCAGTAATATGTTGAAGAGAGGGAGCTTCTCCTGAATAAGGATTGAAGTGCAATTGATGAGCATTGGATCTAATCAATCGATCCCATTCTGTTGGGGAAAGTCTTTGAAGCTTATCCAAAGAATCGATAGAGGAAAAAAAATAATTTCTTTGAGAGTCAGGATGGAGCTTCTTAGCTCGTTCATTTTCTGCATGAATAAATTCCTGCACCTCACCTGCAATTAAAGGTCTTAAATACTCAGTATCAGCATGGAAAATCTCTCTAAAACGTTCCAGAGCATCAATCCCATAAATTTGCATGATACCTGTTTCAACCAAGGTTCTTCCTTCTGCAACAGCCTTATCAGCGTGTTCTCTTCTCTCTAAAGAATCACCATTTTCATCGCCACTAACAGCAACAGAGCCACCATCAATATTGCTACCTTCCTGAGATCCCGCATCTTCACCTACAGCTGATCTTGCTCCTGGCTCCTTGAAAGAAATCAGATCATGCTCACCAACAATTAGACGTTTATCATTGCCCTCAATTCTCTCCTCTTCAAATCGAGATAAAATATTTTTTACTCCCTCAACTTCACTTCCATTTGCTATTTTTTCAACATAAGCATCTGAAAGCTGTTGATACAAAAGTTCTCTTTGCTTTAGTAGTGGTTCAATCTTTTGTAACTTTTCTCTAAAGGCTCTCACTTGATCCTGTCTCGATTTTTCTTCGGAGGCAATCCATGTCGGCTCCTCTGTTCCAAGAGTTTTTTGAAGGTCTCTAACTTGTTGACCAAAGAAATCGGCATTTTCCTGAGCTTGCGCCTGAGCATGTGGGAGAGAAAAAGCTGCTTGAAGTAAAAAATCCTCATGTCTTTGCTTAATGATTTTCTGCCAATCAAGCAACGCCGTCGTCTTCTGATCAGCAGTCGATCCTATTGCAACTCCCAATGCTGCGCTATTTTGTGCTAAGCCATCCTTGGCGTCACTGATAGTCCCATTCAAGACTGTTTCATCTACAGCATTAAGCTGATCACCTCTTTCTTGCCGCTCAGAATCGTCAGCTTTACTAGGAGTGAGATCGCCTCGTTCTCTTGAAATAGGATTGCGATCACTATAAGATCTCCCTTCTGCTCCTGGACTCTCTCCAATCCCCAGCATCAAAGAAGAAGTAGTGAGATTTTCTCCACTCGTACTTTCATCACTGACAGGTTGCCATCGTTGCTCTTGTTGTATTCCTTGATAGCCTGAGCAAGGGGGTTGAGACCCCCGACTCGTCAATCGCATTTGGGCATGCAAGTTGCCAATACAAACAAGGAGAACAACGAGGAGGAACAAAGATAATTTTTTCATAGCTACGTGAGTTCAGGTTTCAATAATACCGCGACCGCACCATGCCGTGTCTGCCGAAAAAGTAGCTAACTTTTTTGTGGATGCAATAAAAATCTTCTATTTTTTTTAATAAATTTTTAAAAAAAATAAATAAATCTCTCGAAATTAGTTTGACCCAAAGTAATACGCCTTTTACTTTGCCTGCACTTTCTTATTATTTTTAAAAAATATGTTTCTAAAAACCGCCTCTTTTCAGACAGAATCTACAACCTCTCCCTTTTTTGCTTTTTCTCGAGGAGATCGACAAACAGCATTGCTTTGCTTTTTTATTGCTCTGATCACTTTTTGGTGGACGGCCATGCCTAATATTGGATTAGGAGATGATGGTGAAATGGCAACAGCAG
>VHCR01000130.1 GCA_016871655.1 Verrucomicrobiota bacterium | reverse complement strand
TGCATAATGCCTTCTTTGATCGGCGTTACAAAATAAATTGAGATTATGAAAATTAAATATTTTGAGGATACAGATACGTTATTGATAACACTGCTTTCTCATGATCCCGTAGAGACAGAGGATTTGGATGAAAATACGCTCATTGATTTTGATGAAGAGGGAAATGTTTGCAGCATTACCATTGAGCATGCGCAAAAGCGAATCGGAGATACTGACGTTCACTTTGAGCGAGTGCCGAAGAAGAGTCGCAAGCGGCTTGTTAGCTGCTAAAAAAATTAATAGGGATGAAAGGGATAGAAGGGATAAAAAACAGTTGCAATTTTGTCATCTTCGCTTAGGTCCTGTTCCATGAAAAAATATCTCTCCCTTCTCTTAACAGTTGTGCTCTGCTGTGGTGCTTCTTTAAAAGTCCAAGCCGCTCTTGACCCTAAAAACAACAATCCGATGCCAACCAGCATGGCTGTTGATTTGGCGGACTTGCTCGTATTGCAAGATGAGCCGATTGTTGACGATGGGAGCACGCCTTTCGCGGTGAGGGTTGGTCTCTACACAAAAATCATGAACTTGGTGGCGACCTCGAAAGAAGCTCACGACATCATGTATACCGATAAGATCGCTCCTTTTATTTCCGCTTCACAAGATGATCAAGGGACTTTTCATTACGCAGTTTTGGCAGACCAACAAGATACTTTGCTCGGTTATTCAAAATGTTTAAATGCAACGAAATTTCGCGATGTGCTTTGCAAAAATACTTCTGGAGATTACACGGTCGATGCGCAAGTTGATTCCAATCAAGAGAGCTACGTTTGGGTTTATTTGAATTCGACCAACACGCCTCCGCAAGGCGAGAATCGTTCTGCCGATGGCTATCACTACTATCAATACATTGATGATGCTGGAGACTATTACGATTTTTACCAAACGTTGAATGATCCTAGCAGTGGAACTGACGACAATTTTGGTGGAGAACTTTGGGTTGGCATCAAAGACGACAGCAAGCCAACACACGATTGGACAGTGACTGGGAACAACAAAGATGGGTTGACCACTTACAGCAATGGTGGGTCTGCAACGAAGGTAACAGCAACTTCTTCAAATGCTACTTCTGTTCAAGGAAGTGCGCGGTATCGTACTTGGGGAGAATGGTGGGATGGTTTATCAGGAGAACAAAGAATGAGTGACAAACTTATTGCTGCTTCCTGCGTCGCAGCTCTCGTGCCAGAAACGCTAGGGGTATCAGTATGTGTTGTGGGAGTATGTTATGTCCTATATGAGGGGGCAACTTCCTTATGGTCGTAATCAAACAGGCTTGACGTCTTAAGAGGATTGTAATCATTCAGCACAGCTGCCAAGTTAGAAAAGAAAAGGAGTGACAAGATAAGAAAAAGGTAATTGCTCATCTCCTTCTGGTGAAGGAGATGAGAGAAGATTAACCCACAAATTTCATACTGATCCTGCTACGGCTTGCGAAATCCTGATGGATACAGCGTCAGGCTTGGATTGCTCCTCGGGCGGTATGGAGCATACAGCCATCGTCGCAACCCATCGCCTTCCTTGTTTGCATCAGGATTCGCGGCGCCTCGCGACGAATCAGTATGAAATTAGCGGGCTAGTCAGATAGTTCAGTTATTTAATGGAGATGGTATAACCTTACAGGAGAGTATTTCCAGCTAAAGTTAACTTGATAGTTTCGAGTGGTCGATGCCTTGGCGAGCAGCGGTACCGATAAGCGAGCGAATGCCTGCATAGAAGTCAGCGCCCCAAGTAGAACGAGCAATGATGGCAAAGGATCCTCTGGAAAGAGTTGGCATGCTTCTATGGTATAAGGTTTTTAAAATGATGAAAATCAAAACCCATTTGCAATTTTGTTTTCGAAGATGGAGAAACGGTGCATAATGCGCTTTTTAATCGGTGTTACAAGTGCATTCTAAAACCCTTCAACATTTCAACGTTTCAACTCTTCAACATAATTGTTCAACTTCTTCGTCAGAAGGAGTTGAACAATTAAAACGAGTGATTCTTGTTCTTGGTATGTATCGCAGTGGAACAAGTGCGGTGACCAAGGGGCTTGAAACGATGGGGGTTCGTTTGTCTGATCCTTCAGAAATTTGTTTTCATAACTTTAATGTCAAAGGGGATTGGGAAGATGCAAAATTTTGTCAGTTTAATTGGAAGTTGATCAAAACATTAGATGCTTTGCAAAATCGGCGTCGGAATATTTTGCCATTGACTGAGAAGGAAGTTGACTTTTTATATGAAAAGGGACTTTTTAGAATAGCCTCTGAGCTAGTGTTGGAGCGGGTTGCTGCCCCAACACCATTTGCTATCAAAGATTGTAAATTTGTTCCGTTGCTTCCTTTTTGGAAAAGAATTTTTGAAGCATGCAAGGTACAAGTTTCTTTTGTGATAGCTCTCAGAAACCCGCTCAGCGTGGTTGCTTCTTTCGCGGCCGCTGAAGAAATTTTTGGGAAACAAGAAGAAGAAAAATCTTTTTGGCTTTGGATTTCTTACATGCTGAATTCTCTCGAGTATACGGAAGGTTATGAGCGTCTCTTAGTCGATTACGATGAGCTGCTCAAGGATCCAGCTCATCAGCTTGAAAGGATGGCTCGTGCTTTCCAGTTAACAATTGATGGTGCCTCCTTGCAATCTTATCGTGATGATTTTCTTGAAACTTCTCTCCGGCATTTTCAAGGAAAAGAAAATGAGGAGGGGAAAAATAATTTTTGCCGGACTTTTTCTTTGGAGATGTATGAGAAACTTTTTCAGGTTGCAAACGGTGATATTAGTTTTCACCAGCTAAAAAATTCTTTCGAAAAATGGAAAGAACTATTTTTTGCAGCATATTCTTTGTTGAGTTGGATGGAAAAAAAAGAGTATGAGGTAGTGCAATTGCATCAGACTATTCGGGAGCGTGAACAAGTCATTGTGAGTCTTCGTCAGACGGTGACTCAACAGGCTCACTCGCTGGGAGAATGCAACAAAACCATTCACGAGCGGAATCTTCAAATGATGTCTCTTATGAAGAAGGACATATTTTGATCAATGCTGTAACTACTCAGCAGGGATGATTGTAATATCCAGATGGCATACATTAAAAGAAACACCTCGATAGTGAGTAATATTAATCCCTGCGATGGAGGGTAAAGAAATTAAATTCCAAGAACTTTGAATAAGTTCTATTGAAATTGCATGAAGATTATGAATAGGGTAGTCATTAGTGATATATACACCTGCTCCTCCTGGTATCGACTGGGCGATAAACCAGTCTCCAAATAATCCCCCCATCATATAATAAGGAATAATAAGATTTTCATTAGAATGAATTACCACTCTTCCACCATTAATTTCATCTTGGGTAATTGTTCTATCAGTGTAGTCAAAAGCAAAGATAGTGTTAGAAATCACAAAAATTGCTACTAAAGTTAGCAAAAAGGTTTTTTTCATATTTTTTTATTTTGCATTGGTTTATTGCTTGGTGAGATAAAAGAAGCAGGGGCGATAGGATTCAGTCTTGCAGTGCGTTGATTTTAATTGGAAGACGAGCCCTGAGCATCGCTAGCATTTTGTTTTAGATACGCTTCCCATGAAGATCTAGCTCCATGTTGTAAAAAGTCATCCCAAGATGATTCTTGCGGTATAGCTGGAGTGTTAGAATCAGCAGGAGGTTGTGCAGGATTCTCCTGAGATGGTGAGGAATTATCTGGAACTTGGACAAAAGGAGCTCCATCGGTGGAGGTTCGCAAGCCAGTAGATTTATTTCCAGTGACAGTCCAATCATGTGTTGGATTCGTATCATCTCTGCTCCCAACCCAGATACTTGCGGTAAGGCTTCTAATGCAAAGATCACTGCTATTTGGAATAACCTGACTTAAGTCTGGATGGTCTTTGGTAAAATAAAAATCATAATAGTTTCCTATTCCAGTGTGATTAATCCACTGATAATGGGTGAGCCCATTCTGACTCCCATCTTCCGTTGTTAAAAAAAATGTTGAAAAGTGAACCCAAAAATAAGTTTGTTGATTAGAATCAACATTACCATCTAGCGTATAAAAAGTATTTTGATCTTTGCAAAGTTGGTCTCTAAATGTTGTAGCACTGAGACAAGAGGAATAACCAAGCAGCGTGTTTTCTTGGCCTGAAACAGGGGTGTAAAAATAGTTGCCACTGGAATCAATATGTTGATCGATAAAAGGCTTCACACTGTCCGTGTACATGATTTTTTGAGGAGCATCATCTGTTGCAAAAAGATTCAACAAGGCAGTGTAAACTTGTGCTACAACAGCAAAGGGAGTGCTTCCATCAGCAGCAACAACAGGATTATTTTGTAGTACTAAGAGCTGGGCAATGTCGCATTCTACTTCAACAGGGAGTACATTATTGTTACTGGGATTCAACCAAATTGCGGTATTGGGAAGAGAATTGGGTGGCAATGCCGGCAAACCTGGGGCCCCTGTATTAGAAGGAGGATTGACTGGAGAGGTTGGAGCAGTAGGTAAAGTTGGGAGTTGGGGATTTTTGACAGGTAATATCGATACTGGAGGATTTACAGAATTACCAGAAGAGGAACCAGTAGAAGAGTTGGAGGTTGAAGAAGTAGGAAGTGAGTTTGGTGGTAAAGGAACAGTTTTTGGTAGAGAAAATGAGGGTGGAACGCGAGAGGAGAGTCCATTTGGGGGGGAAGCAGGAGCTGTTTGCCCTGTAACAAATTGGTTTGTTACAAAAAAGAGCGCTAGAAAGAGAGGGGCGATATTTTTTAGCATGATGGAAAGTTAATTTATAAGAGACGAGAAAGCAAATGATTTGTTACTACTACCAACGTTCTTCCTGTTGCCTCATAAGTTTTGACACCCGAGGCGGGAAAATCAAGTAGGTAAAAATAAGACGTTGACTCATAAAGGATGACACCGGCAACCAAGAAGGATGCCAATGTCACAAACAATACGGAAAGAG
>VHCR01000129.1 GCA_016871655.1 Verrucomicrobiota bacterium | reverse complement strand
TGCAAGAAGGTGCTGCCAGGGAGAGCCATTGAGATCATCGTAATTTTGCTGAGCTTGTTCAGCTTCTACTTGAGCAGCATCAAAGTCAGCAACTGCTTTTTGTAATGGTACTGCCAGCTCTTGAGAATTTTTCAAATACGATTTTCCTTGTGCCATCTTAGCATCTGCCAGTGCAATAAGGCCAGCAGCATCCTCAAGAGAGAGTGGTCTGTTTTGTGCTAAAAATTTTTCTTTCCCTCCCTCATTGAAAAGTTCCTCAACGAATTCCTGACCGTAACATTTTTCTAAAGTCGTGATGAAACTTTCCCTAATAACTCTAATTTTTTGAGGATCTGTTAATTCTTTCTCTATCTCCTGCTTGATTTTTTCTTGACTTAACTCTCTCTTGCTTTGACTGAAAGGTGTTGTTAAATCGTTTCCAAGCCAAATGGTCCTCTCTGCTTGATCAAGATCAAGCAGCGGGTTATCTTTTCTCGACAATTGATTTCTTGCAGCAAGTAAATCGCTTGCTTTTGGTCTCACGGGAGGAGGTTCTGTGTGAATTGCCTTCACCTCTGCTTTTTTAGGCGGCGTTTGAAATTCTGATCCAGTCTCAGAAACCGCTTTCACGGCGATCTCACGCTGCTGCAAAGAACTTTCATCGCCCGATTTTTTCTCCTCAGGATCCCTCAAGCCTCGCCCTCGCTCTTCGTTGATCTCTTGTTGCTGTGAAGTAAAAAATTCAGTATCTCCCCGACTTTGCTCTTGGCGCAAAAGCTCTGCTTTTTTCAAAGGAGTACCAACTCCCTCCATAGCTACGAGCGAGGGAATCAAAAAAATTAGCGCAGCAAAAAAAGAGAATAATCTTTTAATAATCATTGGGGGTTTTAACACAGTCTTTTCATTCAAGACCGATACCTCAAGCGCTACGCCATGAGAAGGCGCATCGGATTCTCAATCGCTTCCTTAATTTTAATAAGAAAAGTAACGGCCTGTTGCCCATCAATCACGCGATGATCGTAGCTAAGAGCCAAATACATCATCGGACGAATCTCAATTTTGCCTTCAACGACAACAGGGCGTTCTTGAATTTTGTGCATGCCCAAAATCCCACTCTGCGGCGGATTGAGGATCGGCGTGCTCAAAAGCGAGCCGTAGACACCACCGTTAGAAATCGTGAAGACGCCGCCTTGCAAGTCAGCAAGGCCAATTTTCCCTTCGCGTGCTTTGGTCGCATAACCGAGGAGTTGTGTTTCCAATTCTCCGAGCGATTGTTTTTCGCAATCACGCACGACAGGAACGACTAAGCCTTTCTCGGTCCCAACAGCAACGCCAATGTCGTAGTAATGATTTTGAATGAGCTCTTCTCCCTCCAGCTGCGCGTTGACCCCAGGAACAGCCTGCAGAGCCTCGACGGCAGCCTTGATAAAAAAAGACATGAAGCCCAATTTGACACCATGCTTGGCTTGAAACTTTTCTTGCACATCTTTGCGCAATTTCATCACGGCTGACATGTCACATTCGTTGAACGTGGTCAGGATTGCTGCGGTCTGTTGCGCAGAAACCAACTGCGCAGCAATCTTACGGCGGAGCGGTGTTAATTTTTTGCGAGTGACGCGGCCTTCGGGAATTAGCGCTGGAACAGCTGAAGCGGTTGGCTCGACAACAGAAAGTGGTGCGGGAGTTGGAGCTGGAATTGGAATAGCGGAAACATTAGCTGGGTCCCCGCCTCGACTTTGCAGCGGCAACGGTTCGATCCCCGCCTTCGCGGGGATGCCATCACTTTGTAATGGCACTTCATCTTTTAACTTCAACTGCGGTGCAGCCGCTGGCGAAGCCGCTGTAATCTCAGCAACAACGGCGCCAATTTTTACTTCCGCTCCTTCATCGACCAAGGTTTTTAAAACACCAGTCTCAGTCGCTGTAATTTCCGTCGAGACCTTATCGGTCTCCAATGTGAAGAGCAAATCGCCAACAGCAACTTGGTCGTTATTTTTTTTATGCCAGGTAGAAATCACTCCGGAAGTGATCGATTCTCCAACGGCAGGAACTTTGATTTGATAACTCATAAAGCAGGATAAAAGAATATAGAACGTATTATTGTTCCAAAATATTTTTTACTTCACCAGAAGAAAGCTTAGCAGCTGCGGCAATCTGCTCGAGAGAAATTCCAAGCTGATGAAGATTGAGAATCATTTCTTTTTTTCCTTCTGCTAAGCCTTGCTCCAATCCTTTTGCTAAGCCTTTTGCCTCACCTTTGCTCTCTCCCTCTTCGTAGGCTGTTTCGATCGTGCTTCGGGCATTTCTCGCATTGTCCACGTAGCGTTCATAAGCAGCCCGCTCTTCTTCTGAAAGTTTGAGCTCCGAAAGTTTCTCGCCAGCTTCTTGAATGCCTTGCGCCTTAAACTCAGGCTTCACTTCCGATTGTTTGAGCGCATACATCCATTCATCGAGTGTGTTTTTGACACGAAGATCAAAGGCTCCAACTTTGAGCACATAGTACTCCGGTAAAATATTCGCGATATGATCTATTTTGGTCGGATAATGTTTTTTCTGAGAGTCGTGAAGTTGCAAGATATCATGTTTGTGAATTCCTTTGAACTCCGTCTTCCCGTAATAGATATAGTCCTCCCCTTCTCCAAGATCGAAATAGACGATATTCACCGAAATAACGCGCGGAATCTGGCGGTAGCGCTCGCCCGCTTGCAAATGCTCGACAACAACCTTGGAAACGCCATAGAGCATGCGAGAGAGAAAGTCAGATTGAGCCTCGCATTGTACTTCAATGATGACTAACTGATCTTCTCCCAATCTGGCAAGAACATCCACGCGGTTGAATTTATCTCGAGCATGATTTTTATTGGACTCGCTTTCCAGGAGCTCTTGAATCTTGACATCGGCATGGAGCAACTCCGAAAGAAAACCTTCGAGGATTGAAAAGTTTTTCTTATTGCGCAGAATTGTTTTGATCGCCCAATCAAAACGGATCAATTTTTTCACTTTCATAGGACCGAGAAATTTACTCGATCCTGTCAAGAGATGTCAAAAGTTTTTGCGGAGTTAGCTTGAAGAGAATTTTCAAATTCCAGGACGCTTGTAGCGATTCCGAGATCTGTCGGTGAAATCGGCATTCTCTCTCTTTTGCGCAGCGCGTCGGTCAACGGCTGTTTCAAGACGATTGATTAAATCCTGAGTCTCTGCGATTCGACGATCAACTTCTTCAATTAAAATCTGCTCCATGGAGTGGAGGACTCGAATATTTTTTTCTCTTTTCTCAGCTCCAGGTCTAGCAGCAGAGGAGGCTAAGGCAGCAAGAGTGTTGTCAATAGAATTATTCATGTCATCACCTTGCTCACTCTCTTCCGAAATTGAAGCATTATTTACTCCTCGTTCTTCCAATGCTAAGAGATATCGTCATTCTCTCTTGGTGCTGTTTGCTGACGGAGCTCATACGCGCTGGCAGCTTGGTTTGCAGCTGGATCTGGTTTACCTGGTCATGCTCCGCAGAACCTCCGCATAACATTGGAAAAGCATGGAGCGAAAAGCTGAGTGAAATAAAAAATACTGGGAGGAAAAATTTCACTTTTTTTCAAAATATTTTGAAAGCTTGCTCGACGAGTGCCGCTTGCTCCACACGATGAACCGAGAGTGCACCGACAGCGGTGCTGGCATCAGCGTCACGGCCGACGTATTGAATTTCGCGTCCAAAAAGTTTTCGTAGCTGTGGCTCGATAAAGGCGTAGGCTCCCATATTTTTTGGCTCTTCTTGGCACCAGATAAGGGAAGCCTTCTCAGGATATTGAGACACCAACGCTTTTATTTTTTCTTCGTGAAGTGGATAGAGCTGCTCGAGGCGCAGGAGTACCACGTTATTTTTTTGATGCTCGTTCCGATAGGCCTGCAGGTCGTAGAAAACCTTGCCGCTGCAAAGAATCACGCGATCGACTTTTTTCGGATCAGCAGGCAGTGGTCCTTCTAAAATTTCTTGGAAGGTGCCACTCGTAAAATCTTCTTCGCGTGAGACCGCAGATTCTGCGCGCAAGAGGCTCTTCGGGGTCATCACGATGAGTGGCTTTCTAAAATTCCGTTTCATCTGGCGGCGCAAGAGATGAAAATATTGAGCCGGCGTTGTCGGATAACAGACTTGCATGTTGTTATCTGCACAGAGCTGCAAGTAACGTTCCAAGCGCGCGCTCGAGTGCTCTGGCCCTTGGCCCTCGTAGCCATGAGGCAAGAGCATGACGAGCGAAGTTGGGCGAAGCCATTTTGTTTCCGAGGAAGCAATAAATTGATCGATGATCACTTGAGCTCCATTCGCGAAATCCCCGAATTGAGCCTCCCAGAGGCAAAGCATCTGTGGATAATCGAGTGAGTAGCCGTAATCAAAACCGAGTACCGAGGCCTCGGAGAGAGGACTATTGTAAACACAAAATTTCGCTTGGTCTGATGCTAAATGATGGAGCGGAATAAATCGTTCGCGAGAGACTTCATCATAAAAAACAGAATGACGATGGCTGAATGTGCCGCGTCGACTATCTTGTCCTGAGAGGCGGACCGGTGTTCCTTCCAACAAGAGTGATCCAAATGCAAGCGCTTCGCCGAAGCCCCAATCGTAAGGACCTTTGGCCTTGAAAATTTCTTGACGGCGTTCGATGACCGTTTTTTTAATCTTCGGTAAAATGCGGAATCCCTCTGGAATCGTGGTGAGACCTTGCACAACAGACTTCAGTGTTTTCGCGGTGATCGCCGTTGATACCTCATCAAATGAGTATGGCGGTTGAAACACAGCCGTCGAACCAACGTACGTAGCATTCTTGTCGTAGCCGGAAGCTGCTAATCCTTGCTTCATTTCATCCAAGGCTTTCGCGAGATGCTGCAACGTCCTCGCTTTGCTCTCAGCAACTTCTTCTTCCGTAAGCGTTCCAAGCGGCAACACCTGCTTCACAAAAACCTCACTCACGCGTGGATGATCTTTGATCAATTT
>VHCR01000128.1 GCA_016871655.1 Verrucomicrobiota bacterium | reverse complement strand
GCAGCGCGGTCCCAGCCAAGGCAACAATCAACCAGGCAGCTGGTAATGCAGAAGATTTTTTAAGCGTTTTCATAAAAATTTTACCTAGTGCCTTAGAAATTCGCTGATGCAGATGCAGGACAAGGAACGACGGCGCATCGAGGAGTGTCTATAAAAATACTCGATGACGCGAACACCGACGTGACGCAGTCCTGAGCTACAGCAGTAGAATTTATACCCATGAGGTTTGAATTTTAGGAAAATTATACGCAGGAATTTTTGGGGCTGGCAAGGCGTCAGAGCGTCCTGCTACCGAGCTAACAGTAGCGATGACAACGCTGCTAGCGCTAAAAATAACCAGTAGAAATTCCTAAAATTCAAACGTCATGGGTATATAATGCATTAGGATTAAAATCGGCTGC
This sequence comes from Verrucomicrobiota bacterium, assembly GCA_016871655.1. GTDB lineage: Bacteria > Verrucomicrobiota > Verrucomicrobiia > Chthoniobacterales > UBA6821 > CAIWMF01. Next base: position 4,611 of record VHCR01000128.1, on the reverse strand, counting down.
ATGATAAGAGCTGCGGACTAAAGGTCCACTCGCAACAAAAGAAAATCCTTTACGACGTGCGATTTCGCCGTAGAGGTCAAAAGTTTCTGGTTTGATGTACTCGACCACCGGCAAATGCTGTGGGGTTGGACGCAAGTATTGACCAAGTGTTAAGACGGTGACATCGGCTTCACGCAAGTCATCCATCGCTTGAAAAATTTCTTCTTCGCTCTCTCCAAGGCCGAGCATCAAACCGCTCTTCGTTGACATCTTCCATCCTGCAATCTCAGCAAGTTCGCGAGCTCGTTTTAAAAAATCGAGAGACAACCGATACTTGGCGCGTGAGCGGACTAATGGCGTGAGACGTTCAACCGTTTCCAAATTGTGATTAAAAATATGCGGTCGTGCATCAACAACAGTTTGGAGAGAAGCTGCCTTACCGTTGAAGTCTGGCGTTAAAATTTCAATCGTGATCGTCGGGTCCATCTTACGAATCGCTTCAATTGTTTTTGCAAAATGAAGCGCACCACCATCCTTGACATCGTCGCGTGCAACCGCTGTGATCACAACGTGCTTCAGTTTCATTCGACGAATGGCCTCGGCCACACGCTGAGGTTCATCCTCTTCCAACGGAAAAGGCTTCGCTGTATCGACCGCACAAAATCCACACGCACGAGTACAGCGATCTCCTGCAATCATAAATGTTGCCGTTCCACCACTCCAACATTCCCAGCGATTGGGACATTGTGCACTTTCACAAACAGTGTGAAGTCGCAAATCCGAAATCAGAGCTTTAGTCGAAAAGAAAACGGGATTAGAAGGAAGTCGAACTTTAATCCAGTCAGGTTTTTTTTCCTGATGGAGGGAGGGATCAATTTTAGCTAGGAGCATAAATTCTGAATAGAATAGAAAAATAAAATTTCGCTGATAAAAACTGCTCAGCCGAGAGTTTGGGGTTGTAGTTTGAATTTAATTTCGCGCTTCGCGCCATTAATAAAGCCAAGCCTAGATGACTCAAACTCAAACTACAAACCCAAACTTGTAGCGAAGCAAGATCTGTTTTCTCTTCATCAATTGAGCCACGGCCTTATTACAACCATTTTTAAATCAAACTCCTTACGCAACCTTTCTCATTTTCATTCACGTTTTTAGGTTCAAGAGTACGTTCTCCTATTTAGTAACGCCCGCTGCAATGTGATGGGATCAGCATGCTCAATGCCCCCCCCCGCTGGGAGACCTTGCGCGAGACGTGTCAGCTTGATACCTTTTGGCGCAATCATCTCAGCGAGATAATGAGCCGTTGCTTCTCCCTCGACATCCGCGCCAAGGGCTAAAATAATTTCGGAAGGTTGCTCTGCGTCGATGCGTTGCAAAAGTTCTCCAATCCTAAGTTGCTCAGGACCGATGCCATCCAGCGGCGAGAGCTTGCCACCAAGCGCATGGTAACGACCTTGGAAGGCCCCTGCCCGTTCGAGAGGCAAAATATCAGTTGCCATTTCGACAACGCACAATTCTTTTCCGAGACGCTCAGGATCGCTGCAGAGCAGACAAATTTCTTGTTCTGAAAAAAATCCACAGAGACGACAATTTTTCAAATGCTGTACAGCACGCGTAATAGTCGTTGCGAATTCTTCGGGACGAGCACGCGGCGACTGCAACATCCAAAGAGCAATCCGTTCTGCACTACGAGGCCCAATACCAGGGAGACGGCGGAGTTGTTTTATCAATTCGCGAAACGATTCAGGGTAGTCGAGCATGGGAAGCAAGGCGGAAGGCCAAAAGCCCTAATGAGGGATTATTAAAATTTAATTTCATCATTGTTAGCATTCGTCATTATTTTCCATTTTTAAAAACAAATTGTCACTTTATAAAAGACCTTCAGTCTTCAGCATTTAGCCTTCAGCCTAATTCAACGCTTCGGTTAAAATCACCTGCTCAGGGCTCAATTCATCAACATTGCGGCGTGCACGGTCGATCCGCTCGAGATAGAGATCAAGTGCTTTGTCAGGAATTCCAAGAATCCGGGCTGCAGTAAAAGCCTCCACTGCTTTCTCCCATTCTTGCTCTCGGAAAAAAATCACACCACGCCAAAAAAGATTGCGACTCCGCTCCCGTTCCGCTGAGAGAGCCTGCTTAGGCGCTAGAGCTTCATACAACTCAACACGCCGGCGCAATCCTTTTCGTTGCAAAAGGTCAATCGGTCGAAATTCGATTGCCGTTTCTGCCATAGCATAGGTTACAGGCCCTACCAACATGCGACATCCATAATGGCGACAGGCTGCGCTCAAATATTCTGCAAACTCCACCACAGGTCCGGCAACGCTATAATGATTAAGTCGCGAGCCTCCAAATTTTCCGACAACCATTTCTCCAGAATTAATCCCGATGCGAACATCGAGTCGCTGCTGCCAGCGGAGATCGCATTGATAGTTGAGTTCATCAAGACGTAACATCAGATCGTAAGCTGCTCTCACGGCCTTAACTCCATGATTCCAGGGGCCTCCTGTTCGAAGCGGCGCTCCAAAAACGACGCGCAGGCTCTCTCCAGAGCACTCCTCAAGATAACCGCCAACTTCCACAAGAAAATCAGAGGCCGTTTGCAAATAGAGGTTCGTTATTGCGACGTAGTCTTCAGGCTTTAACAATTCCATCAACTCAGCATTATTATTGAGCGAGCAGACCAATAAGCTCCCTTCTTTGCGTTCTCCTAAAAATTCTATCGCGCTCTCTCCATTGACTAGTTGTTGTAACGAGGAGTGATTGAGGCGACCCTCAAATAAAAATTGAAGACGCGGATAGCGAGAGCCAACAGCTGTTTTTAAAAACCCTAGCGAAAAAAAATAACTCAAGACTAGCGCCGCAATCGCAGGCAGCGGGCTGATCGAGAGGTGATAAAGCCCAAGCACCAAACTTCCTGTAAAAAAAAGAAGAGCTGTGAAAAAAAAGAGGATGATCCTCTCGCGGCGGAAGAGGAGATGAATATTCACCCAAACTGTCAGCCAAGAAATAAAAATCAACATCACGCCTTGGATCCATTCATTTCCCTCCCATTTCATTAAAGGAAAATGAAAAATTTTTTCCCAAACAAAATCAAGCGGTTGAAAATATCCTGCCAGCACGACCATCCAAACCACAGCACCGGAAAAAATTCCTAATAAAAGTGCGGCTTTAAAATTTTTCATGTAACAATAAACTGAAGGCTGAAGGTTGAAGAGTGAAAAAGCAAATCCATTTTTTTATTTTCATCCTGATTTTTAAGTTTAATCCGGATATTTGATGCTATTTCGTCGCGAGGCGCCGCGCAGCCTGATGTAGGCAAGAAAGGCGACGGATTGCGACGACGGCTGTATCTTCATACCGCCCGAGGAGCAATCCTACCGTGATACAGTATACATCAGTCTCTCGCAAGCCCTAGAAGAAAAGGCATGAAATATCTGGGTTAACATGGTAGACTTTATCTCACATGAAAAAAAATTTATCCCACCAACCCATTAGCGTCGTCACAGGAGGTGCCGGTTTCCTCGGTTCTCACCTCACAGATCGTCTTTTAAAAGAAGGCCACTTCGTCATTGCTGTTGATAATTTTATTACCGGAAGCCCGCTCAACTTAGAACATTTGGCTGGAAATAATTCTTTCAAATTCATCCGTCAAGATGTCACAGAGTATATTTTTATTCCTGGAAAAGTTGATTACGTCTGGCACTTCGCAAGTCCTGCAAGCCCGATCGATTATCTTGAACTGCCAATTCCAACACTCAAAGTTGGCTCTCTCGGAACTCACAATGCCCTTGGTCTTGCTCGTGAAAAAGGAGCTGCGTTCTTGTTAGCATCGACCTCGGAGACCTATGGCGATCCATTAATTCATCCGCAGACAGAAGATTACTGGGGCAACGTTAACCCCGTGGGACCGCGAGGCGTCTATGATGAGGCGAAACGTTTTGCCGAAGCCATCACGATGGCCTATCACACGTTTCACAAAATGGATACGAAGATTGTCCGCATTTTTAATACCTACGGTCCTCGCATGCGCCTGCGCGACGGACGTGTCGTTCCTGCTTTTATTGGACAAGCCTTAACAAATCAGCCACTCACTATTTTTGGTGATGGAAGCCAGACACGGAGCTTTTGTTATGTTTCTGATCTCATTGACGGAATTTTTCGCTTGATGATGAGCGACTATCATTCTCCTGTAAACATCGGCAACCCTCGCGAAATGACCATTCGCCAATTCGGTGAAGAGATTTTAAAACTCACGGGCGCCAGCTCCAGCCTTGATTTCAAGCCGCTCCCCGTTGACGACCCTAAAGTCCGTCAGCCCGACATCACACGCGCCAAAACCATTTTAAAATGGGAACCAAAAGTTGATTTCGAAGAAGGAATCGTTAAGACGATCGATTACTTTCGGTCGAGGGTATGAGGCTGACAGTGCCTCGTATCGTAGATGCAAAAGGTTATAAAAACCCGACCAATTAAAGCAAGGCTCAAAAAAATCTGCTAAAAACTAGCCTGTTGCCTCATAAGTTTTGACACCCGAGGCGGGAAAATCAAGTAGGTAAAAATAAGACGTTGACTCATAAAGGATGACACCGGCAACCAAGAAGGATGCCAATGTCACAAACAATACGGAAAGAG
>VHCR01000127.1 GCA_016871655.1 Verrucomicrobiota bacterium | reverse complement strand
GCTCTAAACCCTACGTAAGGGGCAGCAAGACTAGCACCAATAATAAAACCAAGATTAGCACCAAAGATAGCACCGCCAACAGCACCAACAGCACCACCCATACCACCAGCTATAGAACGAACGGCAGTACGAGCATTAGCAGCAGCGTGAGAATTATAATAATAAACAGGTTCAGTCTCACTAATATTATGGCCAGCAACTACACCAGCAATAATACCAAGAGTGTTACCACCAACAGCACCACCAACAGCACCACCAACAGCACCACCAACAGCACCACCAAATAAACCACTAGCTCCAAAATCAGCACCGCCAAAAACTGCGCCCGAGGCAGCGCCAATAGCGCCAGCACTAGCAGTTATGGTAGCGACACCACCTGCACGAGCAATAGTCTCTGCACTATGATAGAGAGCTGTGACGAGATATTTTTCAGGCTCTGTTAAAGCTTCATAGGAATTCGCGGGGTTAGAAAGAAGTTTATTATTTATTGATGATTGATTTTGGATTTCTTTAGCAAGAAGTTCTTGGTCTTCCTTTGAAAGAATAGCACTGTGAGATGTAGTTTTCTCTTCGTTAATCTGCTCTGGTATCAAATTGAAAATTTCCATCACATCTTTGACCTTCATTGGAAGTGCTATATTTTCTCGCGATGTGATAGCTTGGATGGCATTTTGAAGATCTTGAGAGTCAACATCCCCATAAAAATCGAGAAAAGCTTTATGAACCATGTTTCTGAGCTCTCCATTTTCTTCCGCTGTTGGAATCCTGTTTGGAGCTGAGGTAGATCTCGGAGACGCTCTTTTAATAATGTGTTCTTCAGCTCTACCTCTTGCACCTTGGAAAGTAATCGAGGGAGTTATTATAGATCCAGATTCTTGATTGTTTTGTGCAGGAACAAAAAGCCTCACGGTATGAGAGTGATCATTATTGAGAAGGAGTATCTTATCAGAGTTGTCTCCACGGTTTTCGGCCCAGAAATGAGAAGATGCATCATCATCAAAATTGAGAGGATCCAATATTCTTAAAAATGCCATTGTTGGCGCGCTATCTACTTGCCTTAATGTTCTCACCAGACTCTGTGCTATTTGCGCCTCATCTTTTAACGCTTCAACTGCCTCTTGGTCTCTTACGTCTGGTGTTGACACTTGCTTGATGATCGCTGTTTCATTTAGCTGTTGATCAGAAGGCTTAAGCGCTTTAACTGGCTCTTGGGCGCTTACTGCTGGTTTTGACACTTGCTCGATGCCCACTGTTTGATGAAAAGGCTTAGGCGAAATAGTGCTATTCCCAAGATTTCCATTCAATAGTGATTGAGGTGATCTGTCTGAAATAGAATCCATCGTGCCAGCGGAATGTTTTTTTTCTGAAATTAAAGCGCAATTTTCTTCTCTTGCTGCGTTAGAAGGAAGGTTCTCACTTGCTCTTGGGTCTGTTTGCTGACGAAGTCTATCTTCATTGCTATCAGTGGGGGAACATTGAACTTCCTCTCCGCCTAACATTGGAAAAGCCTGGAGGGAAAAGCTGGTGAAAAATAAAACAAAAATTGCTATCAAAAAAAACTTCACTTCTCTTTTTCTCCTGTTGCCAAGATCGTCTGAAAATGCGGCAGCTGCTGCTCGCGTGATACGACTTGGATTTCTAGGTTTTTAAAACCGGCTTTGCTTAAAATTGTATGGAGCTCCACGCTTGAAAAGCCCAGCCAAACGTGGGCGTAGAGTTCTTTAGCTTGTTCATAGCTGTGGCTCAGAAGGTCTAAAATGATGATTTTTCCACCTGGCTTGAGTATTTTAAATGCTGCATCGACTGCTCGCTGTGGGCTCACAGCATGATGTAGCGCCTGACTCAAGAGCGCAATGTCAACGGAGTTTTTATCAATGGGAGGAGCTTCGATATCACCAAGACGATACTCTAAATTTTTGAAACCATTCTTCTTTGCGATTTTTTTTCCAAATGTAACCATCTTCGGGAGGTTGTCTATCGCAATCACTTTTTTAGCAGTGCGTGCGAGAAGTTGTGACAATGTTCCTTCACCGGCGCCGAGATCAGCAATGACAAGTGGTGGCAACAATCGGAGAAGCGCATGAGCTAAGGCTTCCCAAGAGCGCCCAGGAACATAAGTGTGACCAAACTTGCCAGCTAATTTTTCAAAATATTCGGCAGCTCGATCGCGACGCTTGCTCAGAACAAGCTTCAAAGCTCGTCGGTCACGGTGAACCTCAGGAAGCTCTTCGGCAGCTTGATGAAGAATTTTTTCAACTGGTCTCAATAAAGAGGAAACAACCGTGTAGTAACTATTTTTTCCAACACGACGATCGGTTACTAAATTTTGACGGCGCAGTTGAGCAAGGCTCGTAGAGATTCGTGATTGGCCCATGCTCAAGATTTCTTGAAGCTCCGCAACCGTCAACTCTTCTTCATGAAGCAGCAAAATCAAACGGAGCCGAGTGGGCTCAGAAAGTAATCGCATGAGATGAAGTATTGATGACATGAAGCAGGTAATAGGTAACAGGTAACAGCATAAAGAATTCTTGCCAAGAAACAAATTTACATATAGAGATATGTTGATAAGTTTAAAGATTCATTTCTTCAACTTCAACTTTCAACTTCAACTAATCGCGCAGCGATTTTTCTTATGCCTAAAAATTTCATTTTTTCTTCCGAATCAGTTGGGGAAGGTCATCCTGACAAAGTTTGTGATTCTATTTCTGATGCCATTTTAGATGCTTGCTTAGCCATTGATCCTAACAGCCGCGTTGCTTGTGAGACTTATGCTAAGAGCAATGTTGTAGTTGTTGGCGGTGAAATCACGATTCCTAAACACAAAGGAAAAAACATTGAGCATTTTATCAACGTGAACAAAATCGTTCGGGATGTTGTCGCTGAGATTGGTTACGTGCATGACGACGATGTTTTTCATGCCGAGAAAATTTTTATTAACAACATCCTCACTTCACAAAGCGATGACATCGCTCAGGGAGTCGATGTTAAGAAAAGCGCCAGCAAGGTTGTTCACGAGCAAGGAGCAGGGGATCAAGGCTTGATGTTTGGATACGCTTGCGATGAGACTCCCGAGTTGATGCCAGCACCAATCATGTATGCTCATCGTCTTGGCCGTGAATTAACACGCCTGCGCAAGGCTGGCAAAGCAAAGTGGCTTCGTCCTGATGCGAAGACACAAGTTTCCGTGCAGTACGAAAATGGAATTCCAACGCACGTAGTCAACATCGTTATCTCCACTCAGCATACCGCTGATGCAAAAAACAAAGAGATTGAAAAATTTTTGATCAATCAAGTTATCAAAAAAGTCATCCCAGCAAAAATGCTGACGAAAAAAACAAAGTTCCTCATCAATCCAACGGGACGTTTTGTTATTGGTGGTCCTCAAGGTGACACCGGTCTCACTGGACGCAAAATCATCGTTGATACTTACGGTGGCATGGGCCGACATGGCGGCGGAGCCTTTTCTGGAAAGGATGCGAGCAAGGTCGATCGTTCAGCAGCCTACATGGGACGCTACGTTGCGAAGAATGTGGTCGCTGCAAAGCTCGCTAAAAAATGTGAAGTCCAATTTGCTTACGCGATTGGATGTGCAGATCCAGTCAGTATTCATATTGATACTTTTGAAACAGCGGCCGTTCCTGAAGAAGTGATTAAAAAAGCGGTCGAAGCAATCTTCTGCTTCAAGCCTGCTTCGATTATTGAAACCTTGAAACTCAAACGTCCGATTTATTCGAAGACGACCAACTATGGTCACTTTGGAAAAATTAATGACCTTGAAAGCATCACGTGGGAACGCACCGATAAGGTGGAAGCCTTGAAAAAAGAAGCTGCTGCAGTCATGAAGAAAATGAAGGCTGCATAGAGTCACTTAAAGAAAAACAATCACAAAAGAACACAAAGATCACAAAAATTTTTATTACTATGTCACACAACGACTACAAAATCGCCGACCTCTCCCTTGCTGAATGGGGACGTAAAGAAATTTCTATTGCCGAGCAAGAAATGCCAGGGCTCATGAGCATTCGTAAAAAATATGCGCAAGAAAAACCACTTGCTGGTGTTCGTATCACTGGCTCGTTGCACATGACCATTCAAACTGCAGTCCTCATTGAGACGCTCAAAGACCTGGGAGCTACCGTTCGTTGGGCAAGCTGTAATATTTTTTCAACTCAAGATCAAGCTGCAGCGGCCATCGCAGCTACAGGAACACCGGTCTTTGCATGGAAAGGGGAGACGCTGGAAGAATATTGGTGGTGCACTTATCAAGCGATTTCTTTCCCTGAAAACAAAGGTCCAGAGCTGGTTGTTGACGATGGTGGAGACGTCACGCTTTTGCTCCACAAAGGCTACGCGCTCGAAGAAGGTGATGACTGGGTCAATACGCCATCGAGCAATCACGAAGAACAAGTCATTAAAGATCTTCTCAAGAAAGTTCACGCTGAAAATCCAAATCGCTGGCATGATATGGTCAAAGATTGGAAAGGTGTTTCCGAAGAGACAACCACAGGCGTTCATCGTCTTTACAAACTTCATGAGCAAAAGAGGCTCTTAGTTCCTGCGTTCAACGTGAATGATTCAGTCACCAAAAGCAAGTTCGACAATCTTTATGGTTGTCGTCACTCACTCATCGACGGTCTGAATCGTGCCATTGACGTGATGATTTCTGGAAAAGTTGCTGTCGTCTGCGGCTATGGTGATGTCGGCAAAGGTTGTGCACAATCATTGCGTGGCCAAGGAGCTCGCGTCATTGTTACGGAAATTGATCCAATCAATGCCCTCCAAGCGGCTATGGAAGGATACGAAGTGACAACGGTTGAAGAGACCTTGGGACGTGGCGACATCTATGTCACCACCACTGGCAACTTTAAAGTGATCACGCTTGAGCACATGAAAAAAATGAAAGATCAAGCGATCATTTGTAACATTGGTCATTTTGATAACGAAATCGAGGTCGATAATCTTGTCGCTTCTCCTGGTATCAAAAAAACAAATATCAAGCCACAGGTTGATAAATTTACCTTCC
>VHCR01000126.1 GCA_016871655.1 Verrucomicrobiota bacterium | reverse complement strand
TCTTTTTCCTTAGAACTGCGTTCTCAGATCTCACGTTATCTTCGGATAGCGCTTCGATCTTCGGCCTTGTTCTAAGAAAAAATTTCAGCGCTTCTAACATGCCCTTTTCAATTTAATACACTATAGTTGTTTAATGGAGATGGTATTACTTATCTTTGGAATGACCATTTTTTTTGCAATGGAATGCTTGTATCATCTCTTTAACTAGAAAATTTGGAAAATGGCGAGAGGGAGTTATGGCGTAAAAGTTTTCTTGAATTTGATGAACTCGATGAAGCTCAACAAGGCTTTTATTTTTAAGTTCCTCTTGAACCACAACGCGAGGAGTTAAAGCAACAGCATCAATTTCCCGGGCAAGGAGGCGAAGCATCGCCATGTCCGAAACTTCGGCAGTAATTCGAGGACGGACATTATATTGGCTCATCAAGAGATCAAAACCTACTCGGATGTTACTTTCAAAACTAGGGAGAACCATGTCAGTTCCATGTAATGATTCTGGAAAGTGAAATTTTTTGTTTGGACGATGGCCTACAAGAATGACTTGTTGTTGGCTAATTAAATGGCTTCGGAGTCCATTTTGAGCGTCGGCTGGAACCGGTAAGTTCGAAAGCACCAAATCGATAGTGTGCGCTTCTAGCATATTTAAAAGGTCACTCAAAGGTGAGGTGCGCAGGACTAACTCAATCTCTCTTTTTTTTAAAACTGGTTTTATGATTTCAAGTTGAAAGTTTCTGGACAAGGTTGCGACTGCCCCAATTCTCAAAACTTGACGCTGCTTTGGCACTCGGTGTTGGAGAGCATCAAAAAGTTCTTCTCCTGTTTTAAAAATTGTCTCAGCGTAATCGAGTGCAAGATGTCCTGCTTCTGTCAAGATGAGCCGCTTTTTACTTCTGTTAAAAAGAGCGTGGCCAAGGTTCTCTTCAAGCTGAGCAAGTTGAGTGCTTAACGCTGAAGGAGAGATAGAGAGATGCTGCGCAGCTCGAGTTAGGTTTCCTTCTTGAGCGATAGCACGAAAATAGCGGAGGTGATGGTAGTTAAGGTAGGGCATAGATATATTGGAGTTCTTGCATAACCCTACTGCTGGCGCGACTAGCAGCGTCGCGTCGGTACTCGCTGCTCGAGTATTTCCATATACACTCCGCTGCTGTGCGCCGCCGACTCCTTGCTTTTCATCGCCAGCAGCGGGTTCTGCAAGAACTCCATTCTGTTTTATAGAACGATTTATTGCAATATATCTATTGGATGAAACATTTATAAAACCTTATTGTATCGACCATGATAAACACTTACTCCCTTTTACCGATGATGGATCGATATGCTGCCTCCTTTTGTTTGTTGGCCCCTTTGCCCTTGATTTTAATGTTTTTTATACCGACAAACTTCACTCGCAATAAAAAAAGATTTACGGTTTCGATGATTTGTTGGCTTTCTAGGTTGTCTGGCTTATTTGTCGTTATTGCTTCCTTTTTTCAAATAATAACTAAGAAAGCGATTATCATTGAATTTTTAGCATGGGGGCCTATTGGGCTTACGCTCTACTTTGATATGCTTTCAGCGATCATGTTGTTGCTGGTCGCATTTTTAACGATTTCAATCATCACATTTTCATGCAACTACCTAGCTGGAAATCCTAATCAAGGTCTCTTTTTTAAATGGCTTGCTGTTACTTCAGGAAGCGTCTTTGTTTTGATCATATCAGGAAATTTAGCGCTCTTTACCTTAGCTTGGGTTGCGGTAAGTCTTTCACTCCATAAGTTGCTCACGTTTTATAAAGATCGTGATGGAGCAAAACTTGCTGCAAGGAAAAAATTTCTCTTCAGTCGATGGGGGGATCTTGCCCTTCTTACTGCAATAGTGATCATATGGCATGATGCCAGAACATTAGATTTTTCAAAACTGTTTTCAATAGCTCAAAATGGATCTTTCGAGCACTTGGAAATTCCTGCTCTCTTGCTTGTTGGAGCGGCAATGATTAAGTCAGCACAATTCCCTTTTCATGGATGGTTGCCTGATACCATGGAGACTCCAACTCCTGTTTCAGCATTAATGCACGCTGGGATTATTAATGCTGGAGGATTTCTCGTTATTCGTTTGAGTCCACTACTTGTGCTGAATCCTCGAGCGTTAGAATTGCTAGCTGGAGTAGGCGGTTTTACAGCACTCTTTGCTTCTGTTGTTATGATTACTCAAAGTAATATCAAACGAAGTTTAGCTTTTTCTACGATTGCTCAGATGGGGTTCATGATGCTTCAGTGTGGACTTGGGGCCTTTGCCTTGGCACTTCTTCATATTATAGCTCATTCCCTTTACAAAGCTTTTGCTTTTCTTTCGTCAGGAAAAGCTATTGATGAAATCCAAAAAAAAGGAACTCCTCCTCCTCCAAAGTACATCGGCTTTCAAGGAACGCTACTTTGTTTCTTAACTTCTATTGTCATCACAGTTGGTTTTTCTCTTCTGCTTGGAATGCATTCCTGGGATGACTCTGGAAGATTTAGTCTTACATTAATTTTAATCATTGCTATCGCGCAATTCCTTTTTCATTTTTGGTCTCTTGAATTTAGTGGACGCAGCTTTTTGATTGCTACCTTTATTAGTTCTGGACTGACGTTTCTCTTTTTCATGCTTCATGCGGGTGCAGAAGGGGCTCTTAGCAATATTCTTCCGGCAGCTCCTGTCTTTAAAATGGCATGGCCGATTGGAATTATGACGGCACTTTCTTTTTTAATTATAGCTCTACGTGCTTTTCTTCCGTCATCTTGGGTTCAAACATCTCTTGGTAAAACTCTTTTTGTGCATGCATACAACGGATTTTATATTCATACGAGAGTCAACCGATTAATCACGCAAGGATTTTTTTCACTCCTTTATAAAAAAGAGAAGTCTCCTTTAATAATTAACCCGACTTATTCGCGAAGTTGGGTGAAGAAAATTGAGTCATCAACAACAAACAAAACTCCAACAGAATTTCTTATTAATAATGCGATTGCAGTCGCCACCAAAAGACTTGCTCCTTTATGGCCTTTATCACGTTTTGTTGCCGTCAATCCATTTGTTGGTCTGGCTGCAATGGATTTTTCTGAAGCCGCCTCATTTCTAAAAAAAACACGAGGTATCGTCTTATCTATGCCTTTTTCTTTTTATCGTGAACGATATGAGGCTAAAATTATCACTGACCAAGATCTTTATAAAGCAATCAAGGAAGTAGCAAACGAGCAAAGTGAGATTGAAAAAATATTCTTACGTCTTCATAAGGAGAGTTTCGAAAAATCTGAAGAATCTGATTGCCGTTCAGAATTTTTATGGAGTTCTTTTATTGATGCTAGGTATGGAACTCGCTGGTCCGCATTTGCGACAGAAGAAATATCAAAATGGTGTGTCTCCTTTTTTGATCAGGGGCAAGCTCTTTGGTCTCTTCCGTGGAAAAACAATGCTCTTTTTTCAGCATGGAAAGAGGCTGCCAGCATTGATTGCAACCTGGAAGTAGCTGGCATCAAAGGATGGAGAAAATTCGTTCGTAGTCTCCCAGAGGATCCGGTGCTTGTCATTCAAAGAGGAGTTTCAGAACTTCGAATTAGAGAAGAAGAAACGGCAGATATTTTTTACGCCTTACTTGCAAGTGTTGGAGGTTGGGCAGGGTACTTGCAGTTTTTATCTCATGAAAAAAATCTGAGAGGGGAAAAAGAAAATTCTCTTATCGATCTCCTTGCTATTCGAATCGTTCATGAGCTTGCAATTTGCGATGCATTTGCCGATTTTTTTAGATCAGAAAGTTTTGCTTTGGAAAGAGAAAAATTAACAAAAAAGGCTTCTCTAACCGAGTCAAAGGCCCTCTGGCAACGTGCCCATGAATGCGCCATGGAGAGAAAACTTTTTAAAGATCTTGCTCTTGCTACCAAAAATCGAGAAATAAAGCAGCCTTGTTTCCAAGCTGTTTTTTGTATTGATGTTCGTTCTGAAATTTATAGAAGATCGTTGGAACAAGTTATTCCTGACATCCAGACTATTGGATTTGCAGGATTTTTTGGTTTTCCGATTGATGTTATCGACATAAGTTCAAATACTCGGCGTCCTCAATCTCCTGTTTTGATCAAACCAAATGTGGAGGTCTTTGAATCTCTAGCAGGGAAGAGTGAATTAATTTTTCTTAAAAAGAAAATATTACATGCCTGGTCTCATTTTAAGTCATCGGCAGTTTCGAGCTTTGTCTTTGTGGAGTTAGTAGGAATAGGGTTTTTATTCAAAATGATGAAGAACCTACTTCATCGATGCAGAGTTCATCAAAAAATAAGTAACCATCAAATTAGTATCGATAATATTTCTTTAGAAAAACAAGTTGCCATGGCAGCAGGAGCACTACAGCACATGGGTTTTGCAAAAGGAGGTTTGGCTAGAATCGTGTTACTCTGCGGTCACGGGAGTCAGAGCGAGAATAATCCTTATGCGTCAAGTTTAGACTGTGGGGCTTGCGGAGGTCATAGTGGAGAGGTCAACGCAAGAACTGCAGCGATGATTTTGAATAGTCATCTTGTTCGCGAAAAATTAGCTCAACAAGGAATTTTTATTCCAGCAGAAACTTTTTTTGTAGCAGGATTGCATAATACAACAAGAGACGAAGTCATTCTTTTTGATGAAAGTCTTATTCCCGTGGCTCATCAAAAAGAAATTGAAATTTTAAAAAAAGGTCTTCTTGAGGCAAGCACCTTAACACGAAGAGAAAGAGCTCCTTTGCTTGGAGTAGATGCGGTAGGTTCTCAGCTAACAGAATACATTTACGACAGGAGCGTTGATTGGTCGCAGGTACGTCCTGAATGGGGATTAGCAGGCAATTATGCTTTTATTGCAGCGCCTCGAAAAATCACTCGTGATCTCAATCTGAGGGGGAGAGTTTTTCTTCATGATTATAACTACCATTTAGATGAGAGTGAAATAACCCTTGAAGTGATTTTGTCGGCTCCTGTTGTAGTTGCTAGTTGGATCAACCTTCAATATTACGCATCAACAATATGTAATAAACATTTTGGAAGTGGAGATAAAACACTTCATCACGTTTCAGGATTGATAGGCATTATTGAAGGAAACA
>VHCR01000125.1 GCA_016871655.1 Verrucomicrobiota bacterium | reverse complement strand
TAAAAATATTGTTTCAGAACTCGCCACTCGCTACTCGCCACTCGTTACTCTTCTTCATTCCTTCCATCTTTGTGAATCTCTTCCTTCTCCCATGAAAACCATTTTCTCATTTTTCTTCCTGCTCCTGCTCGTCATCATCGCACTGGTGCTGCAAGATACATTTTCGGGATGCATAGGATTTTATCAAATTCATTTTTTTCTTATTCCCGTTGTCTTTTGCTTTGGAGCGCTCATCCTCTCTTTTTCTGCAGCATTATTTTTTGGTTTAGCAACAGGACTTCTTGAAGGATTGATGACTCTTTCCTTTCATGCTCATCGCGCCGAAATTGGAATCTCTTGGTTTATTTTCTTTTTTGTCATTTGGGCTTTTTTGCTTCAATTCATCACGGAATTAACTGATGGCATCCGATGGGAACTGCATGCTTTGGGAAGCGCTCTCTTCACGGCATCGTTCCTTGCTGGAGAATGGATCTTGATTTCATGGAACCGTGGATCTTTTACTATTACGCCGATGACATTTGTACTCATCGCCATCCCCTCCGCTATCTCCCTCCTTTTAGCACCGATCCTTTACTACAGTCTGCAGTTTTTATTGCCCGAATGTCGTCAAGGCAAGGGACAATTATAATGATTTTTAAAAAGAATTAGTCTCATTATTTTGCGTAGCGTTACAGTTGAAGTTAAAAGTTGAAGTTGAAGTTTCGAAGCCATTGCGCTGCAATGGCAGAGAATAAAAGGTTTCCAGGCAGTATTACACAATTTTTTATTTTTGCCGAAGGCAAGAATTAACTTAAACTTAAACTTTTAACTTCAACTTATTTCTGCCTGTGCACCGCAAATCATCCCAAACCCATCGCCAGATCCTTGTCCTATCAGGCTTCGTTGCGGTTGCTTTTTGTATTTTGATTTTTAAACTTTGGTATGTCCAAATTATTTGCGGCTCTCGCTACAAAGCAAAATTTAAAAACCATTCCGAGTTAACTGTACGCCTCCCCGCTGTCCGTGGTGAAATTTGTGATCGCAATGGGATTCCGCTCGTTGAAAATCGTGCCAGCTTAGAAGTGAATTTTTATCTTCCTGATGTTGTCAAAGCCTTCAAAGAAAAAGAGGGTTATCTTCCGATGGTACATTATCGAGGGTTTGATCATGGCATGCCGATTAACAAAGAGGAGCCAGACATTGTCAAAATTGTAAACTCTTCGATTATTCCTCGTCTTGAAAAGCTCGGTCTCGCGGGCGATTACAACACCCGCAAACTTCAAGTTCATTTTCGCAATAACATAGAAGTTCCATTTTCTTACCAGCAAGATCTCGATTTTGAAACGATGGCTCGTTTTAGCGAAAATAATTTAGATCTCCCTGGTGTTTCAGTCACATTGCAACCCGTTCGCCACTATGTTTACGGAGCACTCGCCTCTCATCTTTTCGGATATGTTGGTATGCCTAAAGAACTGGATAAAAAAGAAGCACGCGAATTTAATTTTTATCAGCCTGATCTTGTTGGAAAAGCACAAATTGAATTGGCCTATAACGACTATCTCAAAGGAACACCAGGGGTGCGGATTCTCCGGCGGAATGCCCATGGTCAAATCGAAGAAGACTCTCAAGAAATCGCACCAAAACAAGGTGCCACGGTTTATTTAACCATCGATGCACGGATTCAATATATTGCAGAGCAAGCTTTGCGTGTTGTAGGTCGTGGAGCCGCTGTAGTAGTCAATCCGAAAAATGGAGAAATTTTAGCCATGGCTTCTGTGCCTTCGTTTGATCCGAATCAATTTATCCCAGCCATCTCCAAAAAAGATTGGGATGTCCTCAGTCAAGACGAGACAGATCCTCTCACCGATCGCGCGCTGAGTGCCTATGCTCCTGGATCGACTTTCAAGCTCTGCACTGCACTAGCTGGTATTCGCGCCGGCATTGAAGATCAGCAATTCACTTGCACCGGTGGTGTTCAATACGGAGACAAATTCATGAAATGCTGGGTGCTCACGGCAACACCACCACAACCTCCTCATGGAAAACAAAACTTGAGTGACGCCATCAAACATTCTTGCAACGCCTTTTTTTATCAATATGGAAATGCAGCAGGCATTGATCAAATTGATGCTGTCGGCACAATGTTAGGATTAGGTCAACGCACCGGATTACCACTCAACAATGAAGCCACTGGTGTCCTCCCAGGTCCAGCGTGGCTTGCAACGAATGCTCCGCGCGAGCGTTGGACAGCAGGCTACACAGCGAATGTCGCCATCGGACAAGGTTTTGTTTTAGCAACACCCGTTCAAATGGCGATGATGGCGGCAACCGTGGCCAATAGAGGAACCTGCTTCGAACCTCGTCTGATCGAGAAAGTCGTCGCTAAAGATGGAACAATCCTCGAAGAAAGCCATCCTGCAATTCGCACTGACCTCAAAAAAGAAGGCTTCACCGAAGCTCAAATTGAAAAAGTGCGACTCGGTATGCGCAAGGTTGTCAACGAGGATGGTGGAACAGCAAGGAAAGCACGCCTCAAGGACATCATCGTCGCAGGAAAAACGGGAACGGCACAATTCTGGCGTGGCCGCAACAAAGACAATCATACCTGGTTTCTTTGTTTTGCTCCGTACGATGATCCCAAGTATGTCGTCGCTGTCTTGGTCCAAGGCGCTAAATCAGGAGGAGGAGTTGCAGCCCCCGTCGGAGCGAAAATTTTAGAACAAATTTTTGCAATGGATGCGGGCAACGAAGTAAAACTCACCTCGCTTCCTCCAGCTGTTGGCAATTTTAGACACATCACGAGTATCGATTTCAACAATGCCGCTCCCTCGAGTTATGGAACTGACACCGATAATGGAGATTCGCCGATGGATGCTTCTCCCCAAAGCAATCTTTCTAAAAATTCAGGAGCCACTCCTGACATTAGCGAAGAAGCGGACACTCAAGGTCGCGTAAAAAATAAACCGCGCGAACAAGACGGCCTTCAAAAATTCTTTAACTTCTTGGGTGGGGGGCGGTCGGCTGCCGATCAGAAGAGACGATGAAGTTCTTGAAGAAATAGATTGTTAGCTTCTAGAAAGCTAAAATTTCAATTGCTGAAATTTGAAGATAGGAGATGGAAGATAGAAGATAGGATTGAAGTTTGCTACGCAAACGAAATAAAAATTTTTAATTGCCGAAGGCCTCGACTTCCACCTTCCATCTCCTATCTTCCATCTTCTCATTGAACCCTGCAGTTTACCCGTTACATTCTTCGAAAACGTGATACCATAAAGCGGTGTTTCCCCTTTAAAAAATCAAAATTAACCTCTCAACTTTTTTCTACCTTGAATGTCATTGAAACTGTTAAACGTTTTTTAGGAGTCCGAAAAAAAGGCCCTAAAATTAAACTCATCATTAGCTCCGAAAAACTCGAGAAACGAGTTGCCCTCTTAGAAGATGGGCAATTGGAGGAATATTCGATCGAACGAGAAACCGATCGCAACATTGTGGGCGGAATTTTCAAAGGAAAAGTGCGCAATATTGAACATGGACTCAAAGCCATGTTTGTTGATATTGGCTACGAAAAAAATGCGTTCCTCCATTTTTGGGATGCCATGCCTGCTGCCCTTGATAGCGGGATCGAAGCGGTACAACGTTCCAAGACCTCCTCTGTCGTTAAGAAAAAAATTACGGCCAAAGATATCCCTTCGATTTATCCCGTTGGTTCTGATGTCATGGTTCAAGTCACTAAAGGCCCCATCAGCAACAAAGGCCCACGCGTCACGACGAACATCAGTTTAGCAGGACGTTACATGGTCCTCATGCCCTTCAACGATCAATGTGGTATCTCGCGTAAGATTGAAGACATCAAAGAGCGTCAGCGTCTACGCAAGATTTTAACGGAGCTCTCTCTCCCTGATGGCATGGGCATTATCATTCGTACTGCTGGTGAAGGTCAGAAGGCTCGTTTTTTCGTACGCGATCTTTCTCTCCTACTTGATCAGTGGAAGCAAATAGAAACAGGGATGCAAGAAAAGCCAGCGGCTAGCACGCTCATGCTGGAACCAGATCTCATCGCGCGCACCGTTCGTGATTTTCTCACAGAAACAGTTGATGAAGTTCAAATCGATGACTTGAAAGAAGTCGAACGGATGCAAACGCTCGTCACTTCGATTTCCAAACGTGCTCGAAAAGCCATTCATCATTACAGCGGCACGAAACCAATCTTTGATTATTTTGGCGTGCAGGCTCAAATTGACAAAGCCTTTCTGCGTCAAGTCTGGCTCCCATGTGGTGGTTATTTGGTCATTGATGAAACCGAAGCCATGATCACAATCGATGTCAACACAGGTCGCAACAAAGGAAACAAGGACATGGAAAAAACGTTGCTTCAAACGAATCTCGAAGCTGTCGATGAAATCTCGCGCCAACTTCGCCTGCGCAACATTGGAGGATTAATTGTCTGCGACTTTATCGACATGAAGAGTCGTAAAGATCAACAAACTGTTTATCACCGGATGCGTGACCGCTTAAAACGAGATAAAGCGCGCACCCATGTGCTTCCTATTTCCGCACTCGGTCTGATGGAAATGACGCGCCAACGCGCTCAAGAAAGCCTTTCCAGTTCTCACTATAGCCCTTGTCCTCACTGTGGCGGTAAGGGAGTGGTGAAGAGCGTCATGACGATGAGCGTTGAATTGCAACGTGCTCTCCACACTCTGATGAAGCGTCATCAGGATGAAGTGCATGAATTTAAAGTCACTGTCCATCCCGATCTACTCACCCGACTCCGGAATGAAGATGATGAACTCTTAGCAGACATCCAACGCCGCTACTCTAGTCGCTTGAGTTTCCGCAGCGACGCTACGCTCCATATTGAAAAATTCATCATCACCAATGCGGTGACGAATCAGGAACTCACAGTGTAGTCGCCGGCTGTAACATCACAATCGTTTCAGTTGATTGGCAGCGAGTAAGTTTCTTTAATCTCCTTTTGCACCAGTTAAAGTTAAAGGTTGAAGTTGAAGCATTCGTTCAGCAAGCTGGTTTTGAACTACGAAACACTCTTAGTATTTGGTGATAGTTGAAGTTAAAAGTTGAAGTTGAAGTTTCGTGCGCTTTGCGAAT
>VHCR01000124.1 GCA_016871655.1 Verrucomicrobiota bacterium | reverse complement strand
GGCAACGAGTGAGTAATCGTTACCTTGTTCATCGAGAAAAAGTACGATCAAAACAATCCACTTTCAAAAATTCACCTTTTCCGGACAGGGCCTAAATAGAGTCTATCCGCGCGGATGCAATTTTTGAAAATCAATATTTAGTTGATTAGTTGATTGAATTTTTCTCTGTTACGAGGTTACAAGCTAGAGGTTGCAGGTTAAAGTAACGCTTTCGGCAAGGGAATGTATAACATCTCAATTTTGTCAATGATGTCGATTTTGACTTGTTATACCTGCAGCCTGTAAGGCTTGATTCTCTACAACCACATATTTGCTAGTTTCTAAGAGATCACCTCAAAAAGTTCATGCTCCAGGACACGCTCTAAATAACTTTTTAGGATAATCATTTGCTCATTTGATTCTTTAGGTCTTCAAGAATTTTATTATTCGAAGAGACTATCTTTTCCCAATACTCAATTAATCCGGGAGTAGGCACGGGCTCTTTATTTCCAAGAACACCTTTCTCTGTTTCAGTAAGATTCTGATATAGCAGAGGCTTTCTAATAACAGCTAACAAGTAGTAGCTTCGAGCATAGTTGCGATAAGCCTCCGCTAGCTGACTATTACTTTTTTGTAAGTTTTCTGCAGCTAAAAAGAAACCCGACGCTGCTTCCTCCAAACAAGCTGCAGTTTCTCGGTCTAACTTAGGATCTGCTTCTATTTCTTTTGCCGCAATTTCATTATATTTTCCAGCTGTTTCAAAGAGTCGAATGATGGAATCACGATTTTCGGAGCCTTTGTCTTTTTCTGCAGCAATCATTTGATGAGCTTTTGCCGTTCTTTCCCATAATTCTTGTGGAACTTTTAAACGGTTTTGTTGAGCCTTTGCAGCCTTGCAACTATAAGAAACTGCTTTTTGATAAATTTGGGCGATTTCTTTTTTTCCCTCACGATATTTTTCAATAGCTTCTTTTTGAAGTTTCAAAGCATCCTGATAGGGAGTTCGATCCATACTGTTTTTTAAAAGAAATTTTCCTGCAGTATGAGCATAATTGATAGCATCTTGGATGAGATTTGAGATTGATTCACCTTCATTCTTTTCATCAACCATATTGTTAATGAGTTCCTCTGCTTCTTTAAAGCAAAGATAAGCCGGAGAATTATGAGTTATAAGCGCTTTTGCTTTGTCGGATTGTATGGTTCCCAACAACTTTAGCAGATTACTTGTTTCTTGATGATCAGTTATGGTAGCAAGATAAAAATTGTCTGCTGCCTCTCTCAAGAGAAGGTGTTCTTCAGAACCTTCAAAACCTTTTTGCATCCTTTTAGCACCATCAGAAAAACAATGTGCAGCAGCTTTGTAGAGAAGATAACGCTTGATATCACCATCATTGAATGCTTCTCCTGCCAGCATCCACATGTCTGCAGCTTGTTCGAAATCATAGGACAACTCGTATTCTTTCCCTGTGATTGCCTCTTGAGCTTTTTTATAAAGCTCCGATGCTAAATGATACATGATAGAGAGATTGTTAAAATGGGGATTTTTTTTTACACCTCCATCTTTAAAAGCTCTCTTTTCCTTAAAAGTGGCTTCCTCTTTGCATCCTAAATAAAAGTTTTCTAAAGCTTTGTCGCAATCGTTCAAATCTGTTAACGATCTGATAAAGTGATTAATAGCTTCTTGAGCATTTTCTATGAGATTATTTCCGGAAGAGGATCTTTCTTCTTTTCCCGACCTCTGCATGTCAAAAAATTCATCAAATTCGCATTGGATAGCTTCAGATAGTTCTAAAATTTTGCTGACACTCTTTGATATCTTGGCATCGATGCTATTACTATTTTCTTCATTACCAAAAGAAGGCAAATCTTCGATTGCTTCTAGCGTCTTAGTTAAATTGTAAAGATAGCGTTCGTGAACTTCTAACTTCTCTTTGTAAAATGGAATCGTAGCTGGAAGTTGCAATTGCTCTTCATATTTAATTTGCTCTTTAAGAAAAAGTTTTATTTGATCGACTGTTTCTAAAGAAAAATTTTTTCCGGCAGGAAGTGTAAAACTAAAATCACAATTCGTAGTGGATTTTGAAATAGTATCTGAGAGATTCGATTCAGTTAAATGTTCAACTAAACTCACTTTAGAACTACTAAGAGGAAGAGAGGTTAGAGAAGAGTCCGAACTTAAACTACTAAGACCTTGTGAATGATTAATGCTACCTAAACCACCCTTATGAGATGGTGAAACAACAGTAATCGAAGCTCCTTGCAATTCTCCTAGGTTTTTAGAATCCAACGGACTCGGTTGGTCATGAGACGTTGCAGCACAAGAAGCATGGTTATCGAAACTCTTAGAAATAGAATCCATTTTTTTAAAATTTAACTATCATTATCAATGTTGATCGTTAAACATTGATCCTTGAGCAAGCGAAAAATTATGTCGATAGCAAAAATGGCTGACTCATTCTGAATGAGAAATCTTTTCCGGTGTCACCACAAAATCCATTTTCACATCGTGAGACTCACTCGGAATCTTCGGCAGGATTTGCCAGGACCAGGCGATACCAACTTTCAAAGCACGACATTCTGGTTTTCCTAAAAACCGATCAAAATAACCAGCTCCTCGACCGAGCCGATGGCCTTGAGGATCAAAGGCTATTCCTGGAATCAAGGCGAGGTCAATTTCGGAAATCGATGCTAAGCGCCATGCGTTAGGATTAGGTTCTTGAACTCGATGAGGACCAGTGATCCAAGGAGCTTCTGGAAACCATTCGTAGAGCTCAAGCTCATCGCCATGCATGCGCGGAAAAAAAAAGCGATGTGATCTTTTTTCTAAAAGCGCTAATAAATTGGGTTCATGAGGAAGAGGGTGATAAAGTAAAATGTTCTGAGCCTCTTGGAATAATGGAAACATCAGGAGTTGGCAAAGAAGATTTTTTTCTTCCTCACTTTTTTTGGGCATGCTCCTAGGGCGACGTAGGTCGCGGCGAAGTTGCTCTTTCTCTTGTTGGATCGGGCTTTTTTCCATGGAGGTTGCTTCTATGTTGTGCAATTGTCCGAGCAATGAGAAGATTGATTTTTGATCAAATCAATGTAGCAATGAGGTTGTCACATCACTTTCAATAAATAATGAGACTATAAGAAGTAGGAATTTTGATTTTCAGCAAGGTGGACGAAGATTTTTGTGCTGGGCTGTATGCGAGATACTACTCAAACCACAACCAGAGTCCAACGCAGTCTGCGCCAGGCTCTCGCAAGCCGCATCAGATTTATCGTGAAATATCGGCGTTAAGCAAGCAAACTAAGAAAAAGATATGGAAGATATTCCTTCAAGTCCAGAAATCGATATGACCGATTCCGTCTCTTCTCAAGCCTCTATGGAGCCGTCACGGGAGATTCCCTTAGTGGGAGAATTAGAGGGTTTAAAAATAACGGAGGCAGAACATGTCAAAAGTTTTTCATCACTTACGAGTCATGCGGTTGAGGGAGAAAATTCTTTGGAGGAAAGATGCGAAATGCCACTGCATCCTTTTGTTCAAGTTCATCCTTCGATGACTTCTCTAGCAACAGAATCCACTTCCACGCTGAATCCAAGTCCTCCTTTGAGCCAGGACCAACCGGTTGATTTAAAAAGTATCGAAGGGAGATCTTCTTTGCTAACAGAAAAAATCAGAGCGGCAGAAGAAGTTCTCTATTCTGATTCTCAACAAGGATACCGTAAGTTTAACGAGAACCAACAACGCTATGTGAAGAATCTTCAAAGTATTCTAAAAATCATAGATGATCTTGCAACGTGCGAGCAAGAAGGGGATGTCATTGCAAAAATCGAGTCAGGAGTTGACGCAATGATAAGGGTTACTGAGGATCTCAAAAAATATCATGACGGGATGATTGCTAATGCAGTTTCAGGCAAGGAACAGCCTTATACCGGAGCTGCAGGCGAGGGAACGGAATCGTTGCTGCATTATCTCGACTATGTTCAAGAACTCAAAAGAGGCAATTATGGCCGTGCGCTTATTGATTTTTGTTTAGCTAAAAAATGTTTTGCAAAATTTAAATCGATAGAGGCTCGGCAGAGCGGATGTCAAGAAGAAGAAAAACTTTTCTCCAACGCTTTTTTGTGTTACAGCGAAGCGCTTGAAGAAAATTCGTTTGGAGATGAAACGCTCGAAGAAGGAGGAGATAGCTTTTTCTCAGCTGCTGACATGCTTCACAAAAATGAGCAAGGACTTTCGCGGCTTTATGAGGAAGCAGCTATCTGTTTTAAAAGAGCGAATCAAACCTGCAAGAGCCGTGTGGAATTGGAGGTGTTTCGTCACCGGCAGGCATCGACTTATTGGGCGCTATCAGGAAATAATACCCTTAATGCTATTCATACTCTCCAATCAAAGAAGATTGCTGTTTTCGAATGTTATAATAAGGCCAGAAAATGTTTTCAGGATGTGGCCGAAAAGCTTCCGCTCGCAGATCGTGATTCTAAAATTTTAAATGAAATTCAAGCATTAGATCGGGCAGGTAATCATTTTGCTTCTGCTACTGAAGCGCTCGAAGCGAATGAACTAAAATTAGCTTCTCTTCACAGGGACTTGGGATCGTGTTCCTGTAGTTTAGCAGAGGCCTTTTCCAAGGAAAAAAGCCAAGCGCTCAATTATTTAATAAAGGCTGAGCGGGAATTAGCAGATTCTCTTCAATCATTACAAGAGAACAAAATGCCAAGTCATGAGCTATATCAATTTTTAGGAAAAGCTGATTATTTAGCAGGAGCAGCATTGTTAGCAGGCAGTAAAGTCGTAGCAACATTATATATTAAAGCACGTCAAGTGAGAGAAGAAGCTCATCAATATTCTGAGAATCGAAGATTGCAGGATGTTAAAATTTCAGTAAAGGGATTAAAAAAAGCGGCTGAATATTATTTGAAGGCTGGTTCTGAGTTGGAGATGCAGAGAAAAGAGAGTTCTAAACTTTATGAATTAGCTGGAAATTGTAGGTACAATGCTACTAAGAGCCTAGACTCAGATGCGATTGAGCAATGGAAGCAAGCAGCTGAATGTTATTTAGGCCCTGTCCGGAAAAGGTGAATTTTTGAAAGTGGATTGTTTTGATCGTACTTTTTCTCGATGAACAAGGTAACGATTACTCACTCGTTGCCA
>VHCR01000123.1 GCA_016871655.1 Verrucomicrobiota bacterium | reverse complement strand
TGCAGTCATGCTAATAGCGGCAAAGATCCAACGGGCCAGCAGCGCGTCTGGGAAAGCCTTTTAGAACAGCGCCGCGCAGGTTGCCGCGAAATTGTTGGCGCCATGATTGAAAGTTATTTGGAACACGGCCGCCAAGAACTTCCAACTGACCTTTCGCAAATGCGCTACGGCATGTCGATCACAGACCCGTGTTTGGATTGGGAGAGCACAGCAGCTATGTTGCGTAGCGCGTAAGAAAAGAATTCACCACAAAGAGCACAAAGAATTTTAGGAGATAGAAGATGGGGGTTGTGGTTTGCTATCGCAAACATTATAAAAATTTTTACTCTTGCCGAAGGCCTCGACTTCTATCTTCCATCTCCTATCTTCCATCTTCTAAAAAGTTCCTTTCCATCCCCGTGAATTTTTCTCTTTCTTCTTCCCCCCTCAAAAACGCTTCGTTAGCTGCAATTGACTTCGAATCAAGCGGGGAAGCTGCTGGAGAAGCTGGGACTCCGATTCAAATCGGAATCGCAGAGATGAAGTCATTGCAACTTGATCCGAAATCTTTTTTTTCGTCGCACTTAAAAACAACCTCTTCGATCACAAAAGCTGCTAAAAAAATCCATGGCATTGCGCCAGCTGATTTAGAAGAAGCTCCTTCACTGCTCGAACTCTGGCCTGAATTGCAACGACGTCTGCAGAATCGATACCTCGTCGCTCACGGCCATGGGACGGAGAAGCGCTTTTTAAGAGCCTTCCCAATGCATGGCTTTGGACCTTGGATCGACACGTTAACACTCAGTCGTCAGTTTTTTCCTGGCCTCTGTTCTTATGCCCTGGCTGATGTCATCGCGCATTGCAACCTTACTGAAAAACTTTTTTTATTACATCCAACTTTCCAATGGCATGAAGCACTCTCTGATGCTATTGCTTCTCTTTCGCTGTTACTTCACTTAATCGAAGTAGCAAACCTTGCAGATCATCCTGTTTCGTTTTTAATATCTTCCTCATGAATTTTCCCACTTTCTCCATCATCATTCCTCATAGCAATAGCGCCATTGAAAACGATCCGCTTTTAACAACGCTTGCTTCGATTGCCGATCAAGAAGGAGTAAAAATCGAAATCCTTCTCCAACACGGCGGAGGAATCACCGGGCTTTGGGGAAAACTATCGCGCGTCTTGAATCTCTCTGCAAAAAAAGAACAGATCACCTTGCGCGTGATCGAAGAAAAAAGTTCTTCCCCCGAAGAAGCCCTGGCAGCCGGTGTAAAGCGAGCAACAGGCGATTGGATTGGATTTTTAAAGCCAGGAGAGCAATATTTGCCATATGTTCTCGTCGCCCTTCAAGAGGCTGTGGAGGCTCATCCTGAAGTAGATGTTTTTTTGACGGGGGCTATAACACCGATCTCCAACAAACTCGTCATGGTGCCAGCAGTTCTTCCAACCTCTCGCTATCTTACAAGCTCGCAAACGGCATGGTCTGCACACTCTCTTTTCTGTCGCGCATCGTTGCTTCGCGATGATGCTGCTTTGCTGCAACCTTGCTATCAACATCAGATGATCACCGAATGGTTGCTTCGAGCTTTGCCTTCTGGAAAAAAAATAAAAATCCTTCCGACGCTCACCACGCTTGCTCCTCGCAACGAAGAAAAAAAAGAATCACTATTGCCAAAAGCAACCGGTATGACCGCTCTCTTAAAACCGTGGCATCAATGGCGCCATCAAGCTGCTTTGCGCCAAGCGCAGAAAGCCATCACACTTCCCGATCTCATTTTGATTTATCAAGATGGGTCATTTGCCGAGAGGGCAAGGATGAGAAAATAACTTCTAGAGCAAGCGGGTCAGATCCGAAATTTGCGACTGCATCTGCAAATTTTCTGGAACTGACCTCATTGCTCAACACCATTGCATTCGTTCAGCAAGCTGGTTTTGAACTACGAAACACTCTTAGTATTTGGTGATAGTTGAAGTTAAAAGTTGAAGTTGAAGTTTCGTGCGCTTTGCGAATAAAAATTTTACTTTTTCGCCGGAGGCGAATCTTAACTTCAACTTCAACTTTCAACTTCAACTGATACAAAGCAGCTTGAAGAAGCTTGCTCTTGGCCAGAATCCTGAACGATTACACACCATTTGCTAACAGGTCTCCAGTCAAGTGAACGGATACAATCTCGCAGTAACGCCGGTCTTGATCGGAAGTCCATGCGCTGTTACAAGAATCTCCGGAGAAAAGTTTTTGAGGCAAGCAAGCGACTTCATCGCGAGCCGATGATCGGTGCAATATTTTTTAGGAAGCAGCAGCAATCCTTCCTCTCCCGCGTTAATGAGAGCATCACCTAAGATCAAAATCTTTTTTTCTTCGTGCCAGAAGCCTGTCTCACCAGGCCCAAAACCAGGCAGTGCGATCGAGCGCAACCCTAACACATCATCTCCTGGCTCATAAAAATGAGTAGCCACAATCTCTTCACCCGCTCCAATTGGTGCATAGATTGGAACAGAAAGTTTTTTTCCTAATTCCAAACTCCAACGTTGATGATTGCCGCTGGTTAAAATGATAGCCACTGGTGGTTGCGACGCTTCCGCAAGCAAGGCTGTAAGAGCTTCTGGAGCCAGCGGCAAGGGATCTATAAAAACAAGTCCAGCTGATGTGACAAGCGCTGAACAAGAACATTCATACTTCACCTCCGGATCATAACCGCTCCAAAAAAAGAGCTGAGGCGCATTGCTAACGATGGAATATTCTTGGATTGGTTTCATTTATCTCTTTGTCGCTTCCCTTCGAGCAATGGAATAATTTTTTCGAGTGATCGTGTATTCACAACATCCTCTTTCGTCAACCATCCCTTGCGTGCAATGAGGCAACCATATTTGAGATTGTGCAAACCTTGAGTTGAGTGAGCATCAGGATTGATGACACACTTCACTCCTTTTTCTTTGGCTAGCGACCACCAGCGCCAATCCATATCAAGCCGATAGGGGCTCGCATTAAGTTCGATCATCGTGCCTGTGGCCGCAGCAGCTTCAATCACAGCAGGAATATTAACAGGATAGGGATCGCGTGAAAAAAAGCGCCGCCCCGTTAGATGCCCCAACATCGTCACGTAGGGATTTTGAATCGCACGAATAATGCGATCGGTCATTGCTGCTTCACTCAATTGAAAAGAAGAGTGAACCGAGGCGACTACATAGTCAAGCGAAGCAAGAACCTCATCAGAAAAATCGAGCGCCCCATCTTTTAAAATGTCACACTCCGTTCCAGAAAAAAGATGAAACGGCGAGAGTTCCTTGTTGAGTTTTTCGATTTCTTGTTGCTGCTGCAACAAGCGTTCTTCGGTAAGCCCATTAGCTTGATGAGAGCTTTTGCTATGATCGGCAATCCCCAAATAGTCGAGTCCAAGCTCCTGAGCAGCCAAGGCCATTTCTCGCAGCGTACTTTTCCCATCGCTGGCTGTGGTATGACAATGAAATGTTCCTCTTAGTTCGGTCCACTCTAAAAGCTTTGGCAACTTTCCAATCTCAGCAGCAGCAATCTCACCACGATCTTCGCGAAGCTCCGGGAGAATGTAAGCAAGCCCAAGTGAAGCATAAAATTCTTTTTCATCATGAATCGGCGGTGGCTCTGCAGCACCTGGCCGCACCGTGTAGCGATATTCATTGAGCGACCATCCACGCTCGAGTGCACGATTGCGCAAACGAATGTTGTGCTCCTTGTTCCCTGTAAAATAAATCGAAGCAAAAGGAAATTCTTCTGACTTGACCACGCGCAAATCACATTGCAATCCCCCTTCCAAACGCACACTCGACTTGGTGGGGCCATGCGACAAAATTTCTTTGACTAACGGATGCTGTACAAAAAATTGAGACACAGCTTCTGGTTTTTTGGATGAAACAAGTAAGTCCAAATCTCCTAACGCCTCCTTACAACGTCGAAAACTTCCAGCCGCCTGACATTGTCCCACATCAGGATGTCCGCGCAGCTCCTCCAGGAGCTTCTCTGCAAGCGGTGTCACTTCATCAATTCGAAAAAGTCCGGCGTGCTCCTGATAAAAACTAATCGCTTTCAAAATATTCGTAGCTGACTTTTCACCGAAGCCAGCAAGCTCGGCAACTTTTCCTGATTCGCACGCTGCTTGAAGAGCTACGATGGAATCAACTTTCAATTTGTCATAAAGAATTTTGATTTTCTTGGCACCGAGTCCCTGCAATTCAAAAAGCTCAAAAAGGGTCGCCGGAAAAGAAGCGACGAGCTCTTCGTAGTAGGGCAGGTGCCCTGTTGTCACTAACTCAGTCACTTTTTCCTCGATCGCTTTTCCGATTCCTTCGACCTCTCCCAAACGCTCTTCCTTCAGCAAGCGCTCCAGCGGCTCGGAGAGGTTCTCTAGAGCCCGAGCTGCACGCTGATACGCTCTGATTTTAAAAGGATTTTCTCCGCGCAATTCTAACAACTGCGCCAGATGGTCTAATATTTCGAGTACCTCTTCTTTTGTTTTGAAAACCATAAAAATTAAGGGAAATAACACTCCTTAATTAAACTTTACTTCTTCGAAATAAGTTTAAGTTGAAAGTTTAAGTTAATTCTTGCTTTCAGCAAAAAGAAATTTTTTTTATTTAGCAAATAGTAATGTCTTCCTGCTTTCGCAGGAATGCTGCTTTGCAGCACCTAAACTTCAACTTTTAACTTAAACGGTATGCTGCGCATGCCACGTCGCTGCATCAACACAAGCCCAAATGTGAATCAACCATCCCATCGTTCCAAAAGAAATCAGCCAGACGATTCCAGCTCCGATAAAAAAAAGAAAAGCTCCGAGTAACCTTCCTTGCAGCAATTGGCCAAGCCCCGGAAAAAGAAAACTGGCCAGTGCAGCGATAACATTTCCTGCAGATCCTTGTGATGTGTTCATGAAAAAATGCTAAAGATGAAAGGAAACCGAGGGAAGAGAGAAATGAAAGTTTTTTATTTTTTTCTTTGCGCTTTTTGCGTTCTTTGCCGTTATAGTGTATTAAATTGAAAAGGGCATGTTAAAAGCGCTGAAATTTTTTCTTAGAACAAGGCCGAAGATCGAAGCGCTATCCGAAGATAACGTGAGATCTGAGAACGCAATTCTAAGGAAAAAGAGCAAGCTTATTGCGTGCCCTTTTCAATTTAATACACTATAAT
>VHCR01000122.1 GCA_016871655.1 Verrucomicrobiota bacterium | reverse complement strand
GCTGTTCTCCAGTTCCCAGGATCTAATTGTGACAAGGATGCCCTCGTTGCCCTTCGTTCTTTTCAAGGCGTCACGGCAGAATTAGTTTGGCATCAAGATACCTCGCTCGATGATTTTGATGTAATCATTCTTCCCGGTGGCTTTTCTTACGGCGATTATCTTCGCTGCGGCGCCATAGCTCGTTTTTCTCCCATCATGAAAGCGCTGCGACAGGCCGCGGATCAAGGAAAAATGATCCTTGGTATCTGCAACGGTTTTCAAATTCTCTGCGAAGCCGGATTTCTTCCCGGCACTTTGATTCGCAATCGCAAGCTCCTCTTTCGCTGTGAAGAGGTTCTCCTCCGCGTTGAAGAAATCAATACCTCTTTCACCAACAAGTGCACGCCTCAACAAATTTTGCGACTTCCGATTGCCCACGGCGAAGGATGCTACACTGCTGATGAAAAGACTTTGAAGGAACTTCATGAGCACCACCAAATTCTTTTTCGCTATTGCAATGACAAAGGAGAAATCACTGCAGCTGCCAATCCTAATGGCTCAATGGAAAATATTGCCGGAATTTGCAATCGCCAACGAAATATTGTCGGGCTCATGCCCCACCCGGAACGAGCCTGCGAAGACCTTATCGGAGGCACGGATGGAAGATTTATTTTTGAATCGATGCTGGCCAGCTTCGCTGGCAGTTTAAGTGACCAGTTGAAGTTGAAATAAAATTTTACCTAATAACAATGTCTCCACTTAAACTTCAACTTAAAACTTCAACTGCTGCGGAGCAGCACGGCTTGACGCCCGAGGAATACCAAAAAATTCTTTCCATTCTTGGGCGAGAACCAAGCTTAGAAGAACTGGGTGTCTTCTCCGTCATGTGGAGCGAACATTGCTCCTACAAAAATTCTCGACTTGAGTTGCGAAAATTTCCGACAACGGGAGAAAAAGTTTTAGTCAAAGCCGGCGAAGAAAACGCTGGCGTCATCGATGTCGGAGACGGTTGGGCTGTCTGTTTTAAAATCGAAAGTCACAATCATCCCAGCGCGATCGAACCGTTTCAAGGCGCAGCAACGGGAGTGGGTGGAATCATTCGTGATATTTTCACGATGGGAGCACGTCCTGCATTCTTGCTCGACTCCCTTCGGTTTGGCACGATTGAAGGCGATAGTCAAAAAGCCAGAACCAATCGTCGTCTTCTCGCGGGAGTTACCGCGGGCATTTCGCATTATGGAAATTGCATCGGCGTTCCAACCATTGGTGGCGAAATTTATTTTGATGACAGCTACAATGGCAACCCACTCGTCAATGTCTTCTGCCTCGGCACGCTGCGACACGAACAGATTGCACGCGGCGCAGCGAAAGGCGTTGGGAATCCTGTTTTTTATGTCGGCGCTGAAACTGGCCGGGATGGGCTCGCTGGGGCCGCCTTTGCTTCACGTGAGTTGACGGAAGAATCAAAAGCGGATCGTCCTGCTGTTCAAGTCGGCGATCCTTTCCGTGAAAAATTATTGCTCGAAGCCTGCCTTGAACTCCTTGCAAGCGGTTGCGTCGCTGGCATTCAAGACATGGGAGCTGCCGGCCTCACCTGCTCGACTTGCGAGACAGCCAGTCGTGGCGGCACGGGCGTGGAAATTGATTTAGATCTCGTACCAAAACGCGCGACTGATTTAACACCTTATGAAATTTTGCTCAGTGAATCGCAAGAGCGGATGCTTGTCATCGTGCACGAAGGTCAAGAGGCTCCAGTAAAAAAGATTTTTGAAAAATGGGAGCTACCCTATGCCTTGATTGGACGGGTCACCGATGATGGCATGATGCGTGTCCGTGCTGGAAAAGAAACCGTTGTTGAAATTCCTGCACGCTCCCTCGCTGACGATGCGCCGCTCTACGCTCGCGAAGCAGCTCCGTGGAAAGCTCCAGCCGCTTTTAATGCCACAACCATTCCTTGTGCCGACATCCAATCTGCACTCCTCTTGCTCTTGGCTCATCCGAGCATTGCTTCCAAGCATTGGGTTTGGCGCCAGTATGATTACATGGTTCAGACGAGCACCGTCGTTCCACCAGGCTCGGATGCCTCTGTTTTCTACCTCCGCGAAGCTAACAAGTTTTTAGCGGCAACTAGTGATTGTAACGGAATCTACTGCGCTCTTGATCCGAAAGAGGGAGCGAAGGCCGCTGTGGCTGAAGCTGCTCGAAACCTCACTTGTTCGGGAGCAACTCCGATTGGAGTCACCGACAATTTGAATTTCGGAAACCCTCACAAACCAGAAAGTTTTTACCAACTGCGCGCTGCTGTTGAGGGAATCTCGGAAGGATGCCGCGCCTTTGACGTTCCTGTCACTGGAGGTAATGTGAGCCTCTACAATGAAAGTCAAAACAGGTTACAGGTTGCAGGTTGCAGCTCAACAGCATCAATCCAAACATGCTCTATCGATCCAACCCCAACCGTAGCTATGGTTGGTTTGATTGAAAAACGTGAAGATATCACTACGCAATCCTTTAAAAATCCAGGCGATGTGATTTTCTTACTTGGAAATCTTGGGGATGAACTTGGCGGATCCCATTATCTCCTTGTCTCGCACGCAAGGAAAGAAGGCCTTCCGCCACGCATTAATTTTGAACACGAGAAAAAAATTAACACTCAGCTTTTATCCCTCATTCGTGCTGGCCTTGTTTGCAGCGCTCACGACTGCTCGGAAGGTGGGCTTGCCGTGACGCTCGCTGAATCGTGTTTTAAAAAATCGAAAGAGTCGCCGTTATTGGGAGCAGCACTTTCTCTTGGAAAAACAGGCCTCCGTCCCGATGTAGCCCTGTTTAATGAAACTGCGGGACGTATTGTTTTTTCAACGCCTACAACAAAAGCCGATGAAGTTGAAAAAATGTTGCGTTCCTCTAAACTTCCTTTCCGCCGCCTTGGTGTTGTCACGGAAACACCAGAGCTCTCCATCGAGCTTGATGGGACAAGATATCAATGGAACAGTCAGACCCTTTATCATGCATGGTCAACGGCACTGTCGCATATGATGAATTCAAATTAGTTCTTATTTTTAGCGTTGATATCTTGCTCTGCTTTCACCATTGCGTACGTATTAAAAGCAAGATGGCTGATAATTGAAACTACTCTACCAGTGGGAAATGTAGCAGCAATTTGATCCATCGACATTCCAGCAAGGAAATAATCCCAGATAATTTCACCAGTAATAAACATCAGTGAGCTTCCTGCTAAAGTCCCAGCAGTAATTAAAACAGCAGTTAAGAGGGCTTTCTCTTGTGGGCTTATTGCTGAGTTACTGCCTAGTTCTTTTCCTGCCGTTGGAGCAACTTCTTGAACATCGAGAGAGGAGCTCTGATCTGCTCTGTTTTCTGTTACAGAAGATGACTGAGAAACCCTTACCGCAATTCTAAATCCAATAAAATTGGTTGCGGTTGAAGGATCATAACTCTTTGGAGTTGCTCTCCTCATTAAATCGTTGTCCCCATACCAACTGTACTTTGATTGCCACGATCCACCTCTTACCAGAGCACCCTCTGATGGGCCTCTAGAGAGTGTCCATTCCGCTACGTTCCCTGCCATGTCATGATTTTGATAAAAAGTTGATGTCTGATTAAAACAACCAACTGTCGTAATCATAAGCGCATCGTCTAAAAAATTATTTTTTAAACTGCCGTTATATGTTTGGTAGTTGGCAAAATTCGTAATATCGCCGAGCCCATTGCCAGGAGCCGTATCATGCTGGGTCGGATACATCCAATATCCCGCATTAATTCCATTGCCTTTGTAGTAAGCCGCCTTGACCCATTCATCATCGCTCGGAATGTGGTAGCGTGCATTTGGATTTGACTCAACAATTGTTTGATTTTCTTGCTCCGAAAATGCATACGCTCCAAACTCCGTGCTTTGCTGTAAAAACTGGTAGTCTTGAGTTGCATCTGGTGCACCATTCTCAAGCCAGTTACAAAATCGCTCGGCATCATTCAGGCTGATGTAAGTAATGGGAAGATCACCATGTAGCTCATCGATCAAATTATAACTATATGTTCCATCGGAGTTGATGTTTCGATGAATACATGCAATTTTTTTATCACTCTCCATCTCGAGATGATAAAGATGGCGAGGATCTTCTTTCCAAGCAACAGCATTAAGAAATGCTTTGTATTGTCTAGCTGTCACTTCGTATGTTCCAATTTGATAAATTTTATCAACAGCACCAACCCCTAGATCATCTGGGGCATTAAAAGGATCACCAACAGTAACTAGATCCAGAAAGTTCGACACCCCGCTTTGGCTTTCCTGATTTCCATCGATTGGAGAAGTAGCGCCCTCTCTCTTTTTTGATGGGCTTTCAACAAGGGGTGAGTGATTAGCATTACTAATTTCTTGGGCTTGATTTGTTCTTCCTAAAAACAAGAACATCGCCGCAGTAGTTAGTGTTAAGTATTGTTGTATTTTTTTATGCGCACAGAATAGGGTTTATTATATTTAATAGACAACTGATGCACTCCCTGCGTTCAATTTATTTTTAGTTTTTTTATCACTCTTGTTCAAAATAGAAATCTCCAGTTGAAGTAAGAGAGCTTCACGTGCTTTGTAGATCTACTTTGGTTGAAATGTTAAAACGTTGAAGGGGCAGCAACATGAAATTTCTTCAACGTTTCAACTTTTTCTGTAGCAATGAAAAAGTTTCTTATTTCAAATTGAAAAATCGTTTTGGACAGCAATGGTGAAGGCTATAAAACCTTCCCTTCAAAAATCAATTTTTCTGAACAGAATCTAGCTAATTGTGCATGATGATAAACATGATGTCTCATGATTAGTGGCACGGTCTTCATTTTCTCTTGCCTCTCTTAATAGATCATCGATGACTTGTTGGCGTGGTTGAGGTTGTTGTGCTTCTTCAGCTGCTTCATAAAGTTTGTGGCCTGCAGCGCCGAGATATCTTGCTCTTGTTGGATCATTTTCTGCTGCTGCTTGTTGATACACCTCTGCCGAACGAGTCAACAAGTCGATGAGTTGTTGGCGTGGTTGAGGTTGTTGTGCTTCTTCAGCTGCTTCATAAAGAGCTTCGCCTACAAGCCTGAGACGGTTTGCTTTTACTGGATTATTTTCTGCTGCTGCTCGTTGATACCCCTCTGCCGAACGAGTCAACAAGTCGATGAG
>VHCR01000121.1 GCA_016871655.1 Verrucomicrobiota bacterium | reverse complement strand
GACTTGGTGCAGAGTTAGTGCTCACACAAAGTTACGCTGATCACCATCGCTATTCACGGCAAGAAATTGAGCGCTTTGTCGCGCGCTGTCGCCGCCGTGAACTTTCTATGATCCTCACTACGGAAAAAGATGCCGTTCGCATCCCTCGCCTCTCGAATATGGAAGTCCCGATTTACTATCTCAGAATCGAAATTGAAATTTTAAAAGGAAAAGAAATTTGGGATAAAATGGTCAAGCGTTTTGCGGGAGAAAAACAAAACTCCATTTGATAATGTGATGTTTATTAGTATAGCTTCTATTTTTACTCCATATTTTTATGTTTATTTTCCTCCTATTTTTTTGGAATAAAAGCCAACACTTCTTTATTGCTGTTGTTTTTTCCCTCTTCGTCACTACAAGTCTTTTTGGAATTCCCTCATCTCGGCCTGGAGAGGTTCTTGTAGGTCATCATGATCGCCTTATGGACGGTTCCGGAAGAGGCGATTCCGGAAGAAATAGCGGCGATAATAGCGCCGATTTTTCCGCAGGAAATAAGGGCAGAACGTTTCTTCAGACAACAACACCTTCAATCTCAGAAAGCCATTTATGAGGCTGACTCTGAAATGAAAAATCACTTATCTCTTTGAAATCAATTTTTGATTAATCATGCTCAGGAATATACCAGGACACCCTTGCAATATGCTCGTCAAGTTTCTGAAAATGCTCTCGAATTGGGAGGTAGTGCGGCTGGATTCGCTCTAGGAACAGGTGCTGGCATCGGCTTAGGAGCTGCTGTTGGAGCTGCAGGTTTCCATGCAATGTCATTTTTATGTAGCGCAATTCCTGCAGCAAGCGCCTTTGCTGCTATTACTACTGCCCATGTTTGGGGCCCAGTTGTTGGCATAATAGCAGGAACTGCTATTGCTCTCCCATTAGCTATCAATGCAGCCAGAATGCATAGTTCTATTTTATTTTCTGCTCATTCAGCTATTAATCGATGGATTACTGGAAATAATATTCCCATAGAACCTCCACAACTAAGTCGACTAGATCGTGGAATCGCTCAAGGGGCAGCGATTGGAATCGGAGGGTTTTCTAGTTACTTCGCCCTCAGCAGAAGCGTAGATCCGGCGATAATAGCAGCTAATGGAATGCATTTCTATACAACATTAGCACCTTTAATAACGCTGGGAGGAGGTCTAGTTGGTGCTTTGTCGGCAATGGTTCCTGCTTATCGACTAAGCTACTCTTATTTTTCTCCAAGCACTGCTTGGGAAAAACTAAAACAGACAATTCATTACTGGAGAGGTAATGGTATTGGCGAAGCCTTACCGCGAGTTCAGGGATATAGCCAAAATATTATAGAACCTATTATTCAAAACTATCGCGCTGAAGTAGCATTAGATCAAAGAATGCCCGATTCGAGAAATCTCCAGAGAACACCTCAACAAATTAGATCAATTATAGCTGATTTCTTTGAAAAGAAGCAGCGTGAACTTCAAAACTTGATAACCGCTCTAGAGAATAGAATGGAAGAAATTGAATCAAGAGTACGTCGTGATGTTCCCAATGCCGAAGCACAAGAGTAGCAGCTGCTGAATCGAAATTATTTCCTCTCTCCTTCTATTCAATGAGCCTTGCGCTCCGTCTCACGACGATTTATCATGGCCTATATCTGGGGTAATTTTTCTCAATGAAATCGATTTCTTCTTTTTTAAAAACAACGTTGATTCTCTTTCTGCTTTGCTCATCATCACTGCTAGCACAAACGAATATTGTTTTTTCTACACAACAAGTGCTCAAGCGCCTTGGCTACTATCAAGGAGCTGTGGATGGAAGTATGGGAAGCGCAACAAGCGCAGCTATTCGACGCTTTCAAGTTGCCAATCATCTTCGTCCAACAGGAACATTGACGCCTGAAACTAGCGAAGCACTTGGACTCAATACTCGCGTTTCAGCAAAAAAGCATCCTAGGCTCAGCAGCATCACTCCCCAAACCTCGCCTTCCTCTTCTTTAGCTGATCCCAAAGCCCTCGCTGATATTTTTGTGGGGGGACCACTCTTAGCAGCCTCTCCAGAAATCCAAGTTGCCACAGTGCAGAAAACTCAGCGGAGTCTCAAACTACTCGGTTACTACGCTGGACCCATCAATGGTTTTCCTGATGCCAACCTGAAAGCAGCACTTCAAACCTATCAAAAAGATAGCAAGTTCAAACGCACCGGTCGTCTTGATAAAATCACCTTGATGGGACTTAATATTTTGCCAGGGAGTTATCAATCGGGAAGCTAGTGCGCTTTGCGCACGTTTAAAGGTTTAAAAGTTTAAAGGTTTAGAACACGAAGAAAGTTATCCTTGAATATGAAAACAATAATAACTTGGTTTTCTATTATTTTTTTCTCTTCGGTCATCTTTATGGGCTTAACCGCTTGCCAGAAAAAAAAACATCCGGCTGAGCTCACGCTTCCTCGAAGTAAATACGACGTTGTTCAAATGGCCAATGGCGCCGTTGTGGAGGCAAATGTGGAGACGTCGAGCAGCACGAATACAACATTGGGCACGATTCCTCTCGCTAATGATTATCGTTTGCAGCTCACGCTGCACATGGCCATCCCAACTCCTGCTACTAAAATTTCTGATCTCGCAGCAGCTACGCCAGAGCTTCCGCAAGCCCTTGCCAATTTAGAAGAGATGATCCCCTCTTCGCCTCAAGGTGAAAAGCAAGCCTCTCCTTTTTTCGAAAAACTTTTCGAAAACAAAACTAAAGCACTTCAACATCAACTCAACTTTCTCGGACAACTTTTTCCACGAGAGTCGCTCTACGATTGCCAAACTATTTTGGCATTGAACAACAAAAAAAATGGAGCACGTGCGCTTCTTGTTCAAGCCATCATGAATGTAAACACCGATGGTTCGGACGGCGATCGCAATATTCCTCTAGAAAAACTTTCACCCTGCTATCAGCCACAAACAAATTATCGC
Source organism: Verrucomicrobiota bacterium (assembly GCA_016871655.1). Taxonomy (GTDB): domain Bacteria; phylum Verrucomicrobiota; class Verrucomicrobiia; order Chthoniobacterales; family UBA6821; genus CAIWMF01. The sequence continues at coordinate 2,197 of VHCR01000121.1, read as the reverse complement.
TGGCTCAAAACTACTTCACACCCTAATCCCAACTTGCATGAAGTCGAGGAACAATGGGCTCAAGCAAAATTGGGCCTGACCAACACAACATTGACACTTGATCAAAAAAATAAATTGGAGGAACAAATTAAAACAAAAGAACAGATGCTTTCAGAATTACAGCGCTGGAGCTTTCTCATTGGCTCTGCTGATCCCTTCATCGTTTTACCAAAATTCATGCTCGATGCTAAAAATGCTGAATCAGCCTCTATCGGGGACTACGCAGTCGTTCTTTATCACAATAAACTTTATCCCGCCATCGTTGGTGACATTGGCCCCTCTGCAAAAATTGGAGAAGCCTCCCTTCGCCTCTGTAGGGCCATAGATCTTCGTTCTGGAGCCGATCGCCGCCCCGTCAGCGCTCCTCAAGTCACCTATTTGATTTTTCTAAAATCAGCAGACCTTCCGATGAAAACTCCAAACTATGTGCATTGGAGCGAGCGCTGTCATCAACTTTGGAATGAGCTAGGAGGCTCTTTAACGATGCCATGGCACGAGTGGAGTTCTTTAGAACAACCATGGCCTGAGGAAAAAAAATCTGATTTAGTGACAGTGACGAATAATATTATTAACTAAAACTGATGGAAGATCTACCACCTCTCTTGCCGCCTGCTTTTTCTGATTCCCCAACAGCGCAAACAAAATCTCAAGGCTTAAAACAAAAAAGTCGTCTCTCTGGTTCTTCTGCTTTTTTTCCTCTTATCGGCCGCGAAGAAGAAACGCACTCTCACCCTCCTCAGAATCAGTCGATAAAAAATGCCGCTGCAACATCTCATGGAAAATTCGGATTACCCACATTAAGTCAAGCAAGCGATGCTACTACTGTAAAAGCAGTTAAACCAGGGAGAAAAAAACTATCCCTTGACATTGCTGTTCGCGTTTCTCGAGAGGAACCTCTTTCCACAGCTCCTCAGGAACCGATTCTTCCTGAAGAGTTTTTAACAGCTTTAGGAGTTGATAGGCTTGATGGTAAAGCGGTCGATGAAGAATTTGAAAATTTGCTGCGTCAAAAAGGAATGACGCCCTGCTACGAAACCTCTTCAACCTCTAAAAAAGGAGCTTCTGACAGGCTTCTATGCTTACATAGCCTCATTGCCAGCGGTTCTTCAGGAATCACCTACGAAGTTCTCGCGCCTAATGGCACATCGTTCCTCTATAAAATTGAAAAACAATCAAAGTTATTAACTGACCCAACAAATCCAGGTATGGCATTTTGGAGACATGGCGATCTATCTGCAGCAGGTTTGGACCTCCCTCATTTAGTGAAAGCAACTTTTTATTCTCTGAAAGTAAAACTTCCTGATGGAAGAGAGGAAAAGTTTTTTGTTCCTGCTGATAAGGTAAAGGAATTTGCTCAACACTTACCTCCTGATGCAGAAGTGAAATTGGAGGGGCAGTTGATGGAAAAGGCTCCAGGTCGCACACTTGCTCAACTCCTCGAACAAGGCGATATCTCTTTTCATCCTGATGATGATGAGGGGCACTTCTACACTATTGTTAAAGCAGTAACTGAATTTTTGAGCGCAGCTTATAACCATAATTTTGTTCATCGTGATTTAAAACCAGAAAATATTCTTTATCATCCAACATCTAAAACAGTAACTATCATTGATACTGGAGAGGCCTCGCATCTGGGAGCCCGAGACATCCCAGCAGATACGGAACCTTCCACCTCGACCAAACAACGTGGCACTCGCCAGATCATGGCTCCCACGATGTTTGAAGGGAAAGAATATGGATCAGAAGTTGACTTTTTTAGTGCGGCAATGCTTTTCCTGAAATTACTCCAGCCAGAAGATGTTAAAATATTTAATCGAACGAGGCTATCAGGAACAGTTCGCGATAGATTCTTTGGCCAAAACCCTCAGCGCTTTTTATCCATCTATTTAGACTATTTGCACTTCGGGAGTGATGAAGATGATGACTCTACGACACAAGACAGTTCTTCATTCCCATTAAAAGCTAGCGACTCTTCGGACACAAGTTCTCCCATGATGGTAGAACCTTCCCCCTCTCTTCCTACTACTGAAGAAATGTTAGAGACTCATCCACCTATTAAAAGATTGATTGAGCTCTGCTTTCAAGCCTCTGCAGGAGGATCGCCAGAAGCACAAAGCATGAGTAGAGCTGCTTTGAAAGAACTCGAGAGACTTTTGGG
>VHCR01000120.1 GCA_016871655.1 Verrucomicrobiota bacterium | reverse complement strand
CGCTATCGACTTGGAGGCGCTTGGATCTCGGACCTTGTGGATTGATTGTGACGTGCTCCAGGCTGATGGTGGCACGCGCACGGCCTCGATCACCGGTGCTAGCTTAGCCATGGCGCTTGCTTGTCAACACTTGGTTGCAACCAAGAAAGTGACAAAAAATCCGATGAAGCAATTAGTCGCCGCGGTGAGCGTTGGCATTCATCAATCGGAGGTGTTATTGGACCTTGATTATAGTGAAGACAAAGATGCCGAGGTTGACTTGAATCTTGTCATGAATGAATCGCTTGAGTTCATTGAAGTTCAAGCAGCTGGTGAAGAGAGTGTTTTTAATAACACTCAATTAACAACTATGCTTGATTATGGGCGTCAGGGGATTGTTCAGTTGTTGGAAAAGCAGCGGCTTATTTTACAAAATCAGTAAAAACTATCATTTTTTTAGGAAAATTGCTTGACCCTGCCTTGGCGAAAAGGCACTATCATCCCATATTTTATGTCACGTCAATGTTCTATCACCGGTTCCGCGCCTGTTCGCGGTTCAAAAATTCATCGTAGAGGTCTTGCTAAGAAAAAAGGAGGTATCGGTATGCATATTACCGCTGTGACTCCTCGTTACTTTAGCCCTAATCTAAAAAGCAAAAGAATTTGGGTTCCTGAACTCAAGAAGTTTGTCACCGTTAAACTCAGCGCACGTGCTTTGAAAACTGTTGCAAAGCGTGGTGCTTATGTGACTCTTTCAAAAGCAGGTTTGATCTAAATTTGTTTTCAAAAACGTCAACTTAACTTCAACCAAGAAAGAAAAAAACTATGTCATTCAGCGTCGTTAGTAAAAAAAGTGGTAAGACCTATTTTCTTCATGCTCGTCTTCAAGAGCTCAAAGGTGGGCAAAAAGTAACTCTTTATTATTTTGCAGGAGCTGCAGGAGCAGGAGCTCTCGATGAGATGCCTGCAGGATATGAGATTTCTGAAAATGAGCGAACAGGACTTCCGTTGTTAAAAAAGAAAAAATAGTTTTTTAAAATTAAAACTTTTTTAAAAGGTAAGACCCAGTGAAAACTGGGTCTTTTCTTTTTTTTGAGATTGGTTTTTAGTCAGATCAAGGTTATGGTATCCGCATGAGTTCCGATTCTAATTATGTTCATCCTGAAGTCTTGGTTTCTACAGAATGGGTTGCCGAGCATTATAAAGATCCCTCCATACGGATCATTGAAAGCAACGAAGATATTTTGCTTTATGATACAGGCCATGTGCCAGGAGCGGTACACATTGATTGGCGACGTGATTTGCAAGATCAACTCGTCAGAGATTATATTCAACCTAGCGACTTTGCCGCGCTCTGTTCACGTCATGGAATCACGCCAGAGACAACTTGTGTTTTCTATGGGGACAAATCTAATTGGTGGTCGTGCTATGCGCTTTGGGTGTTTCGACTTTTTGGGCACACGAAAGTAAAAATTATGGATGGTGGTCGTGATCTCTGGATCAGCCAGGGACGGCCTTTGACACGTGAGGTGCCTAATTTTTCAACAAGCAATTATCCTGTTCCTACAAAACGTCTCGATCAAGAGATTCGAGCTTTTTTTGAAGATACGTTGAAACACAGCCAACAAAAACTTCCGTTGGTAGACGTTCGTTCACCGGGAGAATTTTCTGGAGAAGTCACGCACATGCCTGACTACCCGCAGGAGGGCGTGCTCCGTGGTGGTCACGTTCCAGGAGCTCGCGGTGTTCCTTGGAAACGCGCTGTCAATGAAGATGCAACGTTCAAGTCAGCCGCAGAACTCCGTAAAATCTATCAAGAAGAGCTTGGTCTCAAGCCAAGTGATAATGTCATCGCTTACTGCCGCATTGGCGAACGCTCCAGTCATACCTGGTTTGTCTTGACCTACCTGCTCGGATTTAGCAACGTCCGCAACTATGATGGATCATGGACGGAGTGGGGAAACCGCGTTGGCGCGCCGATTGAGAGGACATAGCCACAAAAGAACGCAAAGAAAAAAATTTAATTCTTTGAGTTCTTTGTGGTCATTCTCTTCTTCTTTCTTTCATTTTTTCTCATGAGTTATCCCAAAAAATTAGCTGAAATTATTTCTCTCATGGAAGGTCTTCCTGAGATGGAGCGACGCGAGACGTTAGTTTCCTATGCCGATCAAGCCAGGAAACAGGAGCCACGCGAGGGAGAGGCTTTTGATTTGGAAGACATCCGCAAAGATGAAGAGTGTACTGATTCCGTTGGCGTTTTTTTAAAAGTTGATGAAGCTGGTGGCTGTCACTTTCGCATTAAGCTAGGCCCACAGGTGCAGACGCTCACCCGAGCAATGACGACTATTCTTTGTAAGGGACTTAATGGATTGACGCTCGAAGAACTTCAAGCAGTCCCTCAAGATTTTGTCCCAAAGATTGTCGGGGCAGAGCTGGTGCGAATCCGGAGTCACACCGTTTATTACATCCTTACACGAATGAAAAGTGCCGCGATGGTTTGGAAGAAAAGGCAAGTTCGAGAATAAAAATCAATTTTGGTTTAAATACTTTATTGCCACCTGAGCTAGAATTTCAGCGGCAGTAGGGATGACGGCGTCGTTGAATTGATAACAAGGTTGATGAGGAGCGACATCCTTTAATCCCATGCCCATCCAAAAATAGGAGCCTGGAATTTTTTCCAAGTAGTAAGAAAAATCTTCCGAGGCCATGCCAGGCTCTTCTAACCAGACAACATTTTTTTCTCCTAAAATTTTTTTTGCGACATCGTAGGTTAGTTGAGTTTCTTCACGATGATTAAAGGTAGGTGGGAAGGAATAAGAAAAATTAATTTCTGCTGTTGCTCCAAAAGAAGCGGCAATATTTGTTGTGATCTCAATCAACTTTTTTTGGAGCATAGCTCGATTGGCTGGAGTGATGGCTCGGAGCGTCCCTTGGAATGAGGCTTCGCTGGGAATAACGTTGTGAGTGTTGCCAGCATGAAATTGAGTGACTGATAAAACCACAGGCTCGGCTGGAGAGCTGCAGCGACTGACAATTCCTTGCAATGCTTGGATGATCATGGTGCCAATGTAGATCGGGTCTACGGTCAGATGGGGGAAGGCTCCATGCCCTCCCTTGCCATGAATAACTACCGTGAAAACATCTTGTGAGGCGAAGAGGCATCCTGTTTTTGTTTTGAAAACACCGAAGTCAGATTTGGTGGAATTGTGATAACCAAAGATCGCATCGACTTTCGGATTCTCTAAAATTCCAGCTTCAATCATTGCCGCCGCGCCCGTTCCTGTTTCTTCTGCAGGTTGAAAAATAAATTTTATTTTTCCTCTAAATTTTTCTTTGGATTGGATCAAGGCTCCAGCAGCCGCTAACAGTGTGGCTGCGTGACCATCGTGACCACAGGCATGCATTTTTCCTGCGACTTTCGAAGCGTAAGGCAAATCGGTTTTTTCCTGAATGGGAAGAGCATCCATGTCGGCACGTAATGCCACTGTTTTTCCTGGCTTGCCAGAATCTAAAACAGCAGCGACGCCAGTCCCTGCAATGCCTTCCGTCACGTCATAACCAAATTTTTTAAGTGTCTTAGCGACTAATGCAGCCGTCTCGTATTCTTTGTGAGCCAGCTCGGGATGCTCATGTAATCGATGTCGTAGCTCAATGATTTCTGGGAGGAGTTGTTGTAAAAGTTGTTTCACGAGAGTTGAGGAGTTGCTGCGATAAATTTTATAAAAAATTATTTTTTGATTCCTTTGAATAAAGCAACACAACCGATGATTTGAATTTCAACCTGTGATAGATTTTCTTCAAGAGCTTGTTTCAACATTGCATGAGTATCTTCCAGATTAGAGAAACATTGTTTTTTGTTAAAGTAGCTCATCACCCGCCTGCTCAAAAAATTTTGTAATTCAGGATCCGAGAGAATAGTACTTCCAAATAGAACACCTCCGGAACGTAGCATTGATGCAGCATTGCTGATTGCTTGTTTTTTAACGGTCATATTGCCAGGGAGACAATGCAAAAGATAGTTCATTGAGATCGAAGTGAACTTATTGGCAAGGTGAGGTTGTACTTCAAAAATATCTGCTAAATAAATGGTAGGCTTTAGCCAATTAACTGACCGAGCCGCCGCTTCTAAACATGCTGGATTGAGGTCCATCAACGAAAGTTGCGTGTCGGCAGGCCACGGGGTTCGCTTTAAAAAAAATCCTGTACCAACGCCGATATCTAAATGAAGAGGTGTAACGTAACGACGATACTCTCTTAATTGATAATAAGTCGGACATCTCCAAACAAAATGATTGTTAAAGACAGGTACAATGAAATTGTACAGCTTAAGCGTGAAAGGAGTATAAAATGCATGTCCTTTATCAATATCTGATTTTGTAATCATAAGATATTTTATCGCTTCGATGTTTCAAAAACAAAGGCAATAATGAAGATCAGAATCGACTACAGCTCTATCGCGATCACAAAGTATATTTTTTAGAAAAAATAAAAGAACAAAACGGCAGTAATGCGCCTGAATCAAACTTTGCGGTTAACTTTCTGATTCTTCGTTTTACTTTTTCAACGAAGCATGAAACTCCTGAATGCTGCAGACTTCAAACGGTCCTGCTTGCATGCTGCGGATGGCGGCGACGCTCGCAATGGCTGCGCGGAGAACAGTGATCGTCGGCACTCCATGGGCAACAGCGGCGCTGCGGATAATGATTTCGTCGCGACGTGGTTGTTTTCCGCTTGGTGTGTTGATGGAGAGGTGCATCTCGCCGCTCTTAATCATATCAAGAACGTTGGGATGTCCTTCGCTCAGTTTGTTGAGTTGTGTTACCGTAATGCCTACCTCTCGTAGGACAGCAGCTGTTCCGCTGGTGGCAAAAAGTTTGAAACCAAGCTCTACAAAATCGCGAACAATAGGAATGATCGCTTTCTTGTCAGAATCCTTGACGCTGACAAAAAGATTTCCGCCGAGTGGGAGAGAGGAGTTTGTTGCCATTTGTGCCTTGGCATAAGCGTGGCCCAGATCGTGATCAAGGCCCATCACTTCACCGGTCGAGCGCATTTCGGGTCCGAGGACCGTGTCGGTTCCAGGGAATTTGATGAAGGGCATTACCGGTGCTTTAACACAAAAATGAGGTGGCTTGACTTCTTCAGTGAAACCAAGTGAGGCCAATGTTTGACCGGCC
>VHCR01000119.1 GCA_016871655.1 Verrucomicrobiota bacterium | reverse complement strand
TGGCGCTTCATTGATGGACACAACATTGTGATGTCGCTTTGTAAAGGATTCGTCTTTGCCATTGTCGTTGTTTTTTTAAGTTGTCAGCAGGGACTAACAACAAAAGAAGGAGCCGTTGGTGTTGGACGTGCCACAACCGATGCCGTGGTGATTTGCTCGCTCTGTATTTTAATTGCCAATTTTTTCCTCACGATGGCGCTGAATATGATTTTCCCTGCGGGATTAAGATAATTTTATGTCAGAACCAAAAATCCTCCAGCCTCCAGCCTCCAACCTCCAGCCTTCTCTCCCTCTCATTGAAGTTTGTGATTTGAAGCAACGTTTCGGCGCGCAAGAAGTGCTGCGTGGGCTCTCTCTTTCTGTTCGGCGCGGAGAGACAATGGTGCTTTTGGGAGGAAGCGGTGGAGGGAAAAGTGTTTTTTTAAAACATCTCATTGGTTTGATGAGGCCACTTTCTGGAAAGGTTTTAATTGAAGGAGAAGACATTTCTGCTTTTACAGAACGGGAGTTGGAATCCGTGCGTCGCAAAGTCGGAATGTTATTTCAAGATGGAGCACTTTTTGATTCGATGACGGTTTTTGAAAATGTTGCCTTCCCATTAAAAGAACGTGGTCTACGTGATGAAACGATCTTGCAACATAAAGTGAGCAAAGCACTCGAATTGGTTTCGTTGCAAGGGCACGAACAAAAAATGCCTGTTAACTTGAGTGGCGGAATGCGCAAGCGAGCGGCTCTCGCGCGTGCCATCATCAGCGAACCGGCTTGCATTCTTTATGACGAGCCGACGGCAGGTCTTGATCCGATTGTCTCTGACACAATTAATCGCTTGATTCGGCGCTTACAAAAGCAACTCCAAGTGACTTCTGTCGTTGTGACTCATGACATGGTGAGCACGAATCACATCGCAGATCGCGTTGCCATGTTGCATCAAGGCAAACTTCATTTTTGCGGAACCCTTACAGAATTTCATGCGTCCAATGACTCATTAGTTAGGGATTTTATAGACGGCCGTTCCCACGAAATTGATTAAAACTGCCTCAGGGATTCGCTGCTGCGGCGAACTGTGGCGTCACTCCGATGCTCGTCGCTTCACGTATTAGATAGACGCTCGTCGATGCAGTCCTTTCTCGCGCTCCGAGGCTTTTTGTATTTCATCCGCAGGAGCGAATTTCTGAGGTAGTTTGCCATTTGTATTGAGATGTTATTAACTTTAACATATTCTCCTCTCAACCTTTCAACCCTTCAACCCTTCAACTAGTCACGAAGCGACTTTCCCATGGATTCCAATAGTTATTCCGTTCAACTCAAAGCCGGCATTTTTCTCCTCATAGGACTGGCCGCTGTTTTTTCGTTGGTCGTCTATTTTGGCCGCTTTAGTCAGTGGACCGAGCATTCTTATCCAATCATCGTTCGGTACACTAATGCTAATGGTCTTCTCAAGGGAGCTGATGTTTTGCTGGCCGGAGCTCGCATTGGTGATGTAGAAGAGGCGCCAGTGATTCTTGCTGATATGAAAGCTGTCCAAGTGCGACTCCGCATCAATGGAAGTGTCAAAATTCCGAAGAAGAGTCTTTTTTCCATTGGTAGTTCGGGATTATTGGGAGATCGATTTGTGACAGTTTCGGTCAGTGATGATGCAGATCTAGATGATGTCTTGCCTCCTAATTCCGTTGTAGAAGGAATGCGCGAAGCAAACATTGCAGACCTCCAACGCCAAGTGGGTGAAATTATGCCCAAGGTTGAAAGAGCCGTGGACAACATCACTCAAATCACCGAAACTTTCAAAAAAGATATTTTTAACAAAAAAGGAGTTGCCGATATTCAAAACTCTTTGGCTAACATTGCAGCCGCTTCACAACAAGCCGAGAAGGCGATGGCAGACGCAACGGTCTTTGTCAAAAAAGGAAATGAGACGATGGATTCAGCAAAGGGAGCGGCCAATGATCTCAAAGCATTTATTAGCAATTTGAGGCAACATGGAGTTATTTTCTATCGTGATACGGTGAAGAGCAGCAAAAAGTGAAGATTAACGAGTCATTTGTCTTTGCTTTCTTTGTGTTTTTTGAGGCAATTTCTTTTTTATGAAATTGCTATTATTCATTCTTATTGTAGTACTAATTCCTTTTAAATTAGAAGGAATGGAAGGAGAATCTTTAGGCAGATCAAGGAGGTCTGCTGAAGCCACTGAGGAAAAGCATGAGAGATTTCGTGAAGAAGTAGGGAGTCGTCTTAGTGATGACAGTCAAAATAATTTTGATGGTATCGAACCGAATTTTTCTATCGATCAAGAGAGAGGAAGTGTTTTACAAGCGATCGTAGAACCTTCGAAAGCATCGCCAAAAACTATTCTGTCTCGTCGCTATTTGAATATTGATCCTGATGAGTTTAAAACAATTTCGGGTGAATCTCGTGGTTTGGCTAGTCAGCAGCTCAATACGCTGATGAAAGCTCTTGATGCATACAAACAATCTCAAGACACTGATGAAAGCGATGAGGAAAAGTGGAATCAATTGCAGAACTTAGAGTCGCTAACAGAAAAATATCTCAAGACCAAAGAAAACTCTTTAAACGCAGCTTTAGAAGAACTATCCCTTTCTTATGAGAAGGTTGAACGTGCATTTAGGCGGATCGATGCTTGTAATCTTCTTCTGCGTGGCATTGATGTGGAGCGCTTCGCCTTGGAAGGAAAAGTCATCGGCCACTTTGATCCTGGGCAGGGCTTGATTCCGCGGCGAGGAATTCGTTTTCGGACAGAAGATGTTTTGGAATATCAGAGCCAATATGCCTCTGGGATGATGTCCTCGGTGGATCGTTTTAAACTGAACGATGGCTCAGAACATATTTTTAAAGAGGAGAGCCCATTAGAAGAGCTTCCAGACTTGAATGCAGAGCAGTTGAGTCTTCCAAAAGGAACAACAAAAAAGAATGCGAATTTAGCAGGACGATCTTTGGCTACCTACAAAATTGATGATTTGCTAGGATCTCAGTTGGTGCCTCGAGTTGGTTTTACATCTTTTGGGGGTGAAGGAAAAGAAAGGCGCGGGCATTTTCAAGAATTGGCAGATGGAGTTCAGCTTTATCGAGAAGAACCGATAAGAATGTCTGACGAACAACTTCGAGATGGGATAGGCAATAAGGATGCCGTCATAGAAAGCTTAGTACAATTAGCGATGGGAGGTGCTTCTGATCGAGATGTAGGGCGTTTGCACGTTCCCAATTTTCTTGTACAGGCTACTCCTCAAAAACCGCTCTTAGAAAATGGCGAGCCCATTTCTGTAGCAAGAGCTTTTGAGTTAGCATCAAAAGGAGTGCTCTATTTTGAAACCTTAAATTCGAAAAAAATTTCCTATGTTACTCAAGAAATTAATTTTAGAAATCCACATTTGCAACGATCATTAGCTAATGCTCAGCTCCTTCATTTTATTACGGGAGAGCTTGATCCCAATCCTCTCAACTTTGTTTATAAAAGCGATGATGCTGGGAACCCTATCGTAGCTGTGATTGATAGCGATCTCTCTTTTCCTGATGATTTTAGTTTTCCAGATTTTTTGCAATATGTGGAAGACCCTGCTGCAATTAATTTGGAATTGAAAAAAATTCTAGCGCGCAAAAACGCTTTGCAGGTGAGAGAGCTTCCAATGCTAATTGATGAAGAAATGGGGGAGAGAATTTTGGACCTGCATTTTCCAGACGACATTGATGAAGCGCTTCAAGGCACCGGTTTGACACCAGGAGAAATTCAAGCAACGAAAAACCGTATCGCAACACTCCAACAATACGTTAAACTCATCAAAAGGACTGTTGGATATGCAAATTGGGGAGACGAAACTTACGAGAGAGCTAAAAAAGATCCGACTCATTACTATCTTGGCTATTTTTTAGAAACACTTGAGTTTATGCAGAGGCAATATCAAGGAGAATTGAGTCATAAGATTGGTCTTCTAGAACACCTCCCCATTCGTACTTCAACTCAGCAAGCCGAGTTAAATGAGATAAAAGAAAAATTGGCAGAGTTGGAAAGTCCAAAACCAATGATCCAAGATATTATTGGGAAAATTATTCAGAAGGCGACAGAAACCTCTTCTTCTTCCAATGCAGCTGTAGAGCAGGAAAGAGCCTCTTATGCCGGAAGTATGATGAGTGCAGCCTCAAAAAGAAGTACGAGCACACTTCAATCATTTTTTGCAGCAGCGGATAATTTGAGCAAGCAACACTATCGTCTTAGGAAGGGAAGTAAATGGCTTCCTGGCTTACCGACGATTTTTGATTCGAGTCATAAAAAGGAAGTTCATACTCCAACGCTTTTATTCAATGCCAACAAATCTCAATTGAAAGCCGATAGAAAGGAATATCTCGCACAGGAGGCTTTGGCAGCAGCAGAAGAAAAAATTTTATCAAAAGGTTCGCTTGAGGAAATGGATGCGTTATGGCAAGAGGCTGTTCGAAAACTTTTCGAGGCTGAAGATGCTTGGGAAGATGTAATCAAGGCTTATGAAGAGGAGAGCCCTGTTAGGGAGAGGCTCCTCAGCGATGCAAAAGAAAAAAAAGCAAATCTTATTTCCAATGTTCTGTGGGCTCAAGTGCACCGAGCTGAGAGCGCGGCAGCGCTGGTGCTTGAACGAACAAAAGAAACTGTTGATTCGGAAAGAGCAATCGAGCAACTCATCAAGGCCCAGCAAGCATGGAGAGTGCTTCTCTCTCATATTGTTGAACCGTTAACAATTCCGCTAGCGACATGGGAAAAAAATATTGGCGTTGCTAACGCAGCAACAGGCTATAGCAATTTTTTTCCTTATTGGGTCAAAGCCGCAGAACAACGATATCAGAGCCTCACGGCTTCGCTTTTCCAAGATATTCAAAATCACAACATTCAAGAGCGAACGCTCTGGCATGACTTAGCGCATGAAACTCAGAAGATGATTGCAACCGAGAGATGGGGAGACAATCTCCTTCATGAAATCGAAGCGCAGAAGGCTTATGCTCGAGCTCAAGAGACGAGTATAGCTGTTCATCTTTTTAAAATAAGTGTTAATAGAATAGCAGCCCTCCCGATCATCAAGACATCCATTGAGGATAGAGTTACACAAATTCAAGATGCTCGCATTCTAGGAGTTGATGAAAAAAAGTTAGAACAACTTTGTTCTCATTGGAACGAGTTAGTC
>VHCR01000118.1 GCA_016871655.1 Verrucomicrobiota bacterium | reverse complement strand
TATCCCAATCGCGCAGGTTACTGCGCCTCAAAGGCAGCGATCATTCAAATGACGAAAGCGTTAGTCGGAGAGTTGGGTGATGCAGGGATTCGGATTAATTGTATTGTGCCGGGGCTTGTTCATACGCCGGCTACAGATTACAAATTGCAAACGGAAGAACAGCGTGCTGAAATCAAACGCCTCATTCCGCTCCATTTTATCGCAAAGCCAAGCGATCTTGATGGAACGATTCTCTATCTCGCATCGAATAAGGCATCGCCTTATCTCACGGGAAGCGTTATCACGGTTGATGGAGGTGTTTCTTGGGGTGGGGCGCGGTGAAAGGAACAACAAACAGTACAGAGTGAGATTTCATTTCACTTAAAAGCACAATAGTGTATCATTTGTGCCATGAGTAAAACTGCTCTTCTTAGAGCCCGTGTCAATGCAAAGAGAAAGATGAGTGCTGAAGCCATTTTGGATAAGCTTGGTCTCTCTCTTGGTGATGGGATTAATATTTTTTTTAGTCAGATTTGCATTCATCAAGGCATTCCTTTTTCGTTAACAACACGTCCCCACCTTGATCTTTCCAATGCCACCATCGAAGAGATTGAAGAGCGTTATGCAGATCGTATCCTCAATCACACCACTCGTCGTGCTCTTCAAGAAAAACCATCCAAGAAAAAATTCAAGTCTTCATCTGAAGTTTTAAAATCACTTAAATCTTAAGATTCGTATGAAAACCCTTGTTTACACGAATCAATTCAAACGTGATTACAAGAAACGACAACGAGAAAAAGGATTAGATGCTTTGCTGGATTTTGTTTTTAAAAATCTCTCTGAGGAAAAATCTCCTCTGCCAGTAAAGTTTCGGGATCATTCGCTTAAAGGTAACTACAGCGGCTGCCGAGAATATCATCTCAAGCCAGATTTGCTTTTAATCTATATTTCCACATTTTCCGAAATTCGATTTATCCGATTAGGAAATCATTCTGAGCTTTTCAATTAAACCTCATGGACCTTTTCAATTTAAAAGAAAAAACAGCTCTCATCACCGTTGATGGAGGAATTTCTTGGGGCGGGGCGAGATAAAGAAAATAAAATTATGTTTGTTGTTTTACTGAGTTACAAAAAACCACTCGAAGAAATTGAAAAATATTTAGCCGAGCATAGAGCCTTTTTAGATCAAGGTTACGCCACTGATTTTTTTCTACTATCCGGGCCGATGAACCCAAGGACGGGTGGTGTGATTATTTCCCAATTGGCGAGCCGTGAGCAATTGGAGTCTATTTTAAAACAAGACCCTTTTTCTGTTCATGGATTGGCCGATTACAAAATTATTGAGTTTCAAGCAGTGAAGTATCATCGGGATCTCTCACCTGCTTATGCCAAATTTCTAACAAAAACAAATTCTAGTGACCTGCTCAACGAATTAGCCAATCATCCTCTCGCTGATCGTGGAGTTCTTTCACATGAGTTCATGGCGCGTGGATGCACAAATTGGAAGGAGGCTCTTTGTTATGTGAATCAAATTCCGTATGCGCGAAATTCTAATAGCAACCATTTTCATTTGGTTCTTGAGGAAGGGAGGGGGACTTGTAGCACGAAGCATGCCTTGCTAGTTGCGCTCGCTGAGGAGCAAAATTTGCCGCTACAGCTGATGATGGGGCTCATGGAAATGACAGCTGAAAAATTTCCAGTCCTTGCTCCTGTGCTTAAAAAATACAATCTCGCAGCAGTTGTTGAAACTCATTGCTATCTTGGGTATCAAGGAGAGCGCATTGATATCACTTTTCCCGAAAAAATCACTTATCCATCCGCTTCCGATTTTTTAAAAGAATGGAACATCACACCGCGAGAAATTGGCGACAAAAAAATTTCACTGCATCAAAAAGAAATGAAGTTATGGATTGCTGAGAAAAAAATTTCTTATACGTTTGAAGAGATGTGGCGTATTAGAGAAGAGTGTATTGATGCTCTTTCTGCTGCCCATGTTTAACCAAATCTATTTCACATGAATGATAAGACGAACAAGGCATCAGCTGCTTGGAAGCTCAAATTACTTTTTGATGGAGAGTGTCCCTTTTGTAAACGTGAAATTGCTTGGATGGCGAAGCGGAATAAAAATGGCTATCTTGCTTTTGAAGACATTACTTCTCCAAATTTTAATCCCGCTTCCTATGGGCTTACTCAAGAAGAAGTGATGGGAGTGATTCATGGAATTTTAAATGATGGTCGTGTTATTAAAAAGGTAGACGTTTTTATAGAAGCCTACCGATTGATAGGCCTGGGTTGGCTTGTAGCGCCGCTTTCCTGGCCGATCATTCGATCCATAGGAACTTTTGGTTATGAAATTTTTGCGCGCTATCGTGTTCCACTTGGAAACTTTTTTGGAGCACGCTCATGTTCAACTAACAGCTGTTCTATTCGTAAAAAAAATTAATTTTCGAGTGCCTTTAAAATAATTTGAGCTGCAGCTGAAGTGTAATCACCTGATACAAGCGCAGCCACTGATCCATCTCGATGAGCAACGCAAATGAAAATTGATTGAATGGAGCTAAGTTTCATTGTTTTTAAAAATGAACTTCGATTTGTGTAAATTGTCCAGACATGACTACGTAAGTTATGATCTTCGATGCCACGCTTCATGCCGTTGTCAATCCAAGAGCTGAGGAGCTTCCATGGTTTTTGGATCAGAGGTATTTCAAGCCAAGGAATTTTGTTTTCTGGAGAACGAAGTCCTAAAGCATTAACCCAAGAGTCAATGGAGCTTTGCTGTTCTCGCTTAAAAGCAAAAAGTAAAAGTGTTTTTTTGGCAGGAAGATCATGAGGAAGGAGCCAATCGTTTCCATTGAGATCGCGACTTTCAAGTCGCGGAATCCTAACATCGTGATTTAACGATGAATGAAAATGAAGCGATGAATTCTGTGATGAAGAAATATAATGGTGCATAGACAACAGGATGGGTTTTTTAAACTCAATAATGTAATATTCAGAGAGTCATGAAAGACAAAAAGCTTCTTCAAAAATTAAATTTCCGTTGCTCAGAACATCGTGATCTTTCAGCAATTTTAAAACTTCTCGTCGAGGATGAGCTTGGAAAAGCGAGAGAGTCATTGACTGAAACTCCCGAGCCATGTTACGAACAAGCTTTTGAAAAAATTCTAGCTGACTCCAATCATGCGCTCATGGTACTTGAGTTCGAAAAGCAAATTATCGGAACCTGTCATCTCACTTTGATTCCCTCATTGACCTTCCGGGGGGGGAATCGCCTGCAAGTGGAGGCGGTCCGTGTTGCTGAAGCGTTTCGCGGGAGAGGAGTTGGCGAGTGGATGTTTCAAAAAATTTTTGAATATGCGAAACATCAACAAGCTCCCATTATTCAACTCACAACGAATAAAAAGCGAATACGTGCTAAGAAGTTTTATGAGCAACTGGGGTTTGAAGCGACTCATGATGGGATGAAGTTCATCTATTGACTTTTTTGAAAAAACTTTTATATTTCTCGCATCTGCAGCGAAGCAGAATAGAAAACATTTTTAACACGAACATGAAAAAAGATCTCTTGAAATAGCCCTTTATCAAAGGGCGTTGAACTCACTCGCGGCCTTGCTTTGAGAGCTGGCTGTAGCCCTTTAACATCTCAAGAGATTTTTTTATGTCACCCATTCAGTTTAAAAATGTGAGTCTTTCTTTTTTAGAGAAGACTTGTTTCGAAAAATTTAATGCCTCGATTAATTTCGGCAATCGCATTGCACTCATCGGTCGGAACGGAAGTGGAAAGTCAACGCTTCTCAAAATGCTTCGCGGCAGCGTCGAGCCAAGCAGTGGAACAATTCAAATTCCTGGCAACATGGTTGTCGGCTATGTGCCTCAAATCATCGAGAGTTTTGAATCGCGGAGCGGCGGAGAGCGTCTTATTCAGGCTCTTGAAGAGTCTCTGGAGCTTGATCCGCAGCTCTTGCTGCTCGATGAACCGACAAATCATCTCGATCGTCAGCATCGAAAATATCTCTTTCGCTTGCTTCAAGATTATGACGGAACGCTCTTGATCGCATCGCACGATCCCGAGTTGTTGCGCCACTGCGTCGATACGTTGTGGCATCTTCACGATGAAAAGATCACAATTTTTTCAGGAAGCTACGATGACTATTTGTGTGAAACGGCGATTCAACGAGAGCACATTGAGTGCGAGCTGGGTCGTATCGATCGCGAGCAAAAGGCGACTCATCATGCCTTGATGAAAGAGCAAGAGCGTGCAAGCAAGAGGAAAGCACATGGTGGGAAAAAATATGCTGGCGATAAGCTGGCCCTGCGAGCCGCTCAGGGAAAGGGAGAGATGACTCACAACAAAAACAAAAAAGCGATTCGAGCCACAAGAGACGATTTGTTGGAGCAACTCTCGGAACTTTATTTGCCAGAAATTATTGTTCCGAAATTTTCTTTGACGAGTGAAGAGATTGAAGATCGCATCATGATATCGATCAGTGCAGGGTCCATTGCGTATGAAAAAGAAAAAATGATTTTGTCGGATATCTATTTTTCTTTGCATTCCAAAGGACGTATCGCTCTGCTCGGAAAAAATGGAAGTGGCAAATCGACGCTCGTCAAAGCGTTGTTGGGTGATGAGGCTGTGATCAAGAGTGGTGATTGGTATGTTCCAAAGTCAAAAGAGATTGGCTATCTCGATCAACATTATTCGACGCTGCCGTTGCAGCAGACCGTGCTTGAGTCGCTCTCCAAGCTAGTCCCATGGCCGCACTCCGAGCTGCGTCGTCATTTAAACAATTTTCTTTTTCGAAAAAATGAAGAAGTTCATCGGCCGATTTATCAACTCTCTGGTGGAGAGAAAGCGCGCTTGTCACTCGCTCACATCGCCGCAAAAACTCCGCGGCTGCTCATTCTGGACGAGGTGACGAACAATCTTGATTTAGAAACGCGGCAACATGTCATCAACGTGCTTCAAACTTACCCGGGAGCGATCATCGTCATTTCGCATGATGAGGAATTTCTTGATGAGATCAATATTGAAGAGTCTTATGATGTTTCTGAGTGGGTGTGAGCTAGGAATAAATTCTATCTCATGGTATACCAATGACGAATGAATTTTAGGAATTTCTACTTGTTATTTTTAGCGCTAGCAGCGTTGTCATCGCTACTGTTACCTCGGTAGCAGCACGCTCTGACGCCTTGCTAGCGCTA
>VHCR01000117.1 GCA_016871655.1 Verrucomicrobiota bacterium | reverse complement strand
TGCTTTGATGGCAACGAGTGAGTAATCGTTACCTTGTTCATCGAGAAAAAGTACGATCAAAACAATCCACTTTCAAAAATTCACCTTTTCCGGACAGGGCCTAGCTAAGGTAATAGACATTTTATCGAAGTAAAAACCACTCTGTGTCAGTGCCTGACTGGCTGAAAGAAATTCTTTTTCGAACTGATTTGCCATTTCTAGTGATCCATAAGTTAAGGTCAATTTTGCCTGGCATGCTTGAAAAATTCTCTTTTTCTCCAGTCCTTTATTGTAAAGAAAATTCAGGTAATCTTTGGTCTCAGGAGTGTGCTCAGTAGTACGATTTCCGCTTTTAGCGTTGTAATATGCATTTCTTGATTGACTGCGTTCAGAAGCTGCAGTGTAATTTTCCAGAAGAGCAGTCTTACACTCCTTGTATTGTTTAAAATAGATTTTTGCTTTTTCAAAAGCTTCCTCTGCTTGGAGGTTGATAAAACGTAGTTGATAAGAAGTGCGTGCTCTTTCTAGCTCAACTGGATCTGAAAAAAGGGCGCTGAGGATTTCCTGGTCACGAATCAATAGTGTCAATTTGTTGGACTCAATGTTTACATCCTTGCGTGTACGATCACGCTGTTGCACGAGTGCCACGGTATTTTGTTGTTCTGTGATTAAGTTGGTTCTCCATTCATCAAAAGTACGTAGATCAAAAACTTCTTCGTTGTATTTGTTAAGGTAGGATTCCAGCAAAGAAATCAGATTAGTTTCATCAGGATAAAGATTCTTTAAAAAAGAAATTTTAGCAGCGAGGAATTCAATCTGTTGGTTTTTGACATTGGAGGGAACAGCCTCCTCCATGGTGGAGTCTTTTTCGTCAAGATCCGTTGCTGAGTCTTCTGGTAAACTTCGTTCCGAAAGAGCGCCTCCTCTCCTCTCCACTTCCTCTTGTCCGCTTGCAACATCATGTTCTTGAAATCGGTTTGGACTAGGTGTTCCTCCCAAAGGTGTTCCTCCCAAAGGCCTTTCCATTTGTGCATGACTCAGGGTAGCGCAAAAGAGAAATAGAATTAACCCAAATATTTTACGGTGAATCGTCCTGAGGCGTAGCGCAGTCTGTATCAGGCTCTTGAAAGCCGCAGTAGATTTGCCATGAAATACTTGGGTTGAAAAAGCAAAAGGGGGATTTTTCATGATAAAGCCGGAAATAATGCAAGGGATTTACTGTTGCATCAAGAAGGAAAATCTAAAAATATTTTTTGTGCCGATCACAAAAGCGAGATATATTGCGAACTAATTTTTCCCCTCTATTTATGAAAGTTAAAAAATTCTTCTTAGCGCTCCTCTTTGCCTTCGCGTTCGTAAAGGGAGTTCAAGCTGCTGAGCTCTCCTCTGATCAAATTCGGCCAATTCTTGTCAGCGATTATCAAATTTTTCTGACTGCTGTCGCAGCGACTCAAGATCTTCATAAGCTCTGGCAGTCGGAGATGGGAGACCAAATTTGTTGCGAGGAAGCTGAGGGTCAAAAAGTTTACACCATCGTTGATGGTCATGGCGAAGAGCCTATGCAACACATAACGGAGCCTGATGAGATGCGTTATCGCAATTGGAAGGATCATGGTTGTCCTGATGAAAAAGAAGATCCAGCCGCAGCGGCTCTTAGCACCGAGAGTGGCGGGTATGATTTAGAAAAAGAACAACGCTCTTCGCCACTTATTTTTGGATGTTGTTGGGGTGAAAAATGAGAAGGGGATCATCAAGACGCGGGAGACATCGAAGCGGGAGGGCGTCGTATTAGCGGGGGGAGCGAAGATGCTTCTACTGCAGCGCGTGGCAAGGAGGCTCGTCCTATAGAGCGCTCTTCTCATGAAACGCCTCTGAGGACTTGGATTCAAAAGGTGAAAGCCTTTTGTTTCCAAATTTTTCATTATCTCAGGCGTTTTTTTTGTTCCTTTAGAAGAGCTGTTCCTCCGGAGGAACTCATTCAAAAAAGAAATGAAGCCACTTCCATTAAAATCTCGTCTCAACAACAACTCATTCCTTGGTTTGAAACTCTCGGTTTTTTGGTGAATCAAAATATAAAACTTGGGGAAGGTGGCTTTGGTGAGGTCTATCGTGTTACTGATAGTGTTTTTCAAAAGCCGCTCATTTACAAGCAAGAGAAAGGGCTCAACTGGGCCGTGGAGATGTGTGGAGAAGGTCAGATCCATCGTGAAGGAAATCTTGTTGCGGCAGCAGGGGAGTTGCCGAATATGGTTAAAATTGTCGCATTGGTCCTGAAGGTTAAGAAATATCTAGCAACCAAAGAGGAATTTTTATACCTCCCTTATAACAAGGTAAAACAATTTCAAGAAGGACTCCAGGATCGTCTTGAAAATAGCATAAAAAACTTTGCAGTCGTGAGCCAACTCATGGAACAGGCCTCTGGAGAAGAGGTGGAAAAGACCATTACTTCTGCAGCATGGCAACGAAATACGTTGCAGCAACGTCTAGCCTATTTCGATGCGATCGTTCCTGAAATTTTGAAATATTATCAAGTAGCCTTAGATTCGAATTTTGTGCATCGCGATATCAAGGGTCCCAATTTCTTTTTCAATTTGTCGCAGAAAAAATTGACAATCTTAGACCCAGGAATTTCCGCTCAATTAGATCGACTTCAAACAATGAGTGAAAGAATGACTGCATTTTTCTCAAGAAAAAAGGGACCGTCGAATACCACTTCCAAGATGCAAATGGGAACAAGACTCTACCTTGCTCCTGCTGTGCTCAGAGGAGTGGCTTACGGAGCTGAGGTAGATGCTTATGCTTTTGGGAAAGTATTACTCGAGATTATTGACAAAACGACTTGTCAACAGATGTATGAAAATCAGTGTGCAAAGATTAAGTTTGATTCAAATGGTCAACCGACAAATCTCGATGTGATTTTTATCAGCAAGGCAAAAGATTGCCTCAAGCATGTTTCTCTTTCTCCAGAAAATTTCTTAAACATTTTTCTCACTAGCGAGGATCCTTTGATGAAGCTGAGAAGAAAGCTGATCACTGCCTTTTTGGCATTAGGTTTCTCTCGTCCAGAAAATGTCATCACCAATGCTCGCGATTGGAAATGGAGTAACCTGCAATCAGCCTATCAAGCCTATCGCACAGCGTATGAGAAAGCTCTTTCGCCTACTTCAAAAACCGAATCGTCATCGGGTACGAGTAAAACTCCCCGTTACTTGCCTTCATGGCCGCTCGGATCATCAAAATCAGCCATGCCAACGAGATAAAAGGAAAGATGAACCAGCCAATCAGGACGAAGCAGAGAGCGCCAGAAACAAAAAGATAAAGTGTCCACGAGATTTGAAAATTGAGGACCTCTTTTCCTGTGCGATCGACAAGAGAACTGCTGGAGCGCTTGAGGAGCCAAAGGATTAGCGGGGCAATGATATGGATGCAGGTAATTGAAAAAATCAGGCCGCTCAGACCGAGGAGGTGGAGCGCGATGCAGCAAGAGCGCTCTGATTCAGGCGAAAGTTGTTCTGTAGGATTAGGTAGAAGTGAGTTCATCATTTTTTAATAAAAACAAAAAAAAAGAATTTTATGCGAGATTTTATCAATAAATGTGTGTATCTTTTCGTAGCGAGTTATTAATCTTTTTCGTTATCAACGCAACTTTTTATTTTCATGTACGATCGCCGAGTAGTTATTACAGGTCTTGGAGTTGTCAGTCCTGTTGGGAATGATGTCTCCACGTTTTGGAAAAGTCTGACAGAAGGGCGCAGCGGCATCCGTCGTTACGAGGCTTTCGATTCGACGGATTACGACTGTAAAATCGCTGGCGAAGTTCGCGATCTCGATTTGACAACAGTTTTTAAAACGCCCAAGGATGCGCGTCGTGCTGATCGCTTTACACAGCTTGCGATGGCTGCTTCCAAAATGGCGATGAAAGATTCTGGGCTTGATGTTGAAAAACTCGATCTCGATCGCGTTGGCGTCATGATTGGAAGCGGCATTGGTGGTCTTCAAAGTATGGAGATGGAAAGTCAGCGTATTTTTACAAAAGGACCATCGCGTGTTTCACCTTTTACAATTGCGATGATGATTAGCAATATGGCGAGTGGGCTTGTCTCGATGGAGTTTGGTTTTCGCGGGCCTAACATGGCGATTGTAACAGCTTGCGCGACTGCTAATCATTCGATTGGAGAAGCGTGGCGCATTATCAAATTTGGCGATGCTGATGCTTTCATTGCTGGTGGAACCGAGGCAACAATTACTCATTTGGGTATGGCTGGATTCGCTTCGATGAAAGCCTTGAGTACACGCAATGATGATCCTGAAAAAGCCTCCCGTCCTTTTGACAAAGATCGCGACGGCTTTGTCATGGGTGAAGGTGCTGGAATTTTGGTGATCGAAGAGTTGGAGCACGCCAAACGTCGCGGCGCTCCGATTTATTGTGAGTTGGTTGGCTACGGATTGAGTGCTGATGCCTATCACATGACGGCTCCTCTTCCTGAGGGAGAGGGCGCGAGTCGTTGTATGAAAATGGCGTTGAAACATGCCAAACTCAATCCTGAAGATATTAATTACATCAACGCTCATGGAACTTCAACGCCGATTGGAGACCTTTGCGAAACAAAAGCCGTTAAGTTGGCCTTTGGGGAACATGCCTACAAAATTCCTGTCAGTTCAACGAAATCAATGACAGGGCATCTCCTTGGTGCAGCTGGTGGTGTGGAGGCAGCTGCCTGCGCGCTTGCTATCAAGCATGGCGTGATTCCGCCAACAATCAACCTTGATAATCCAGGCGAAGGATGTGATCTCGATTACGTTCCTAATGTTGCGCGTGAAACAAAAGTTCGTGTGGCGATGAGTAATTCCTTCGGCTTTGGAGGACATAATGCGACGCTTGTAGTCAAAGAATTTGTGGGATAAGAAAGGATTGGCCACAAAAGAAGACAAAGAGCACAAAAAGGAAATTAAAAGTAACGAGTGGCGAGTGGCGGGTAGCGAGTGTTTAAGATTTTTCATTGCTACAGAGAAAGTTGAAACGTTGAAGAAATTTCATGTTATTCTCCCTTCAACGTTTCAACCAAAGTAGATCTACAAAGCAAAAAAGCTCTCTTACTTCAACTGGAAATTTCTATTTTGGAGTGCACCGACAGAAGCACAAGCCACATGGGTGAAAGTCCGATCGGTTGAATTAGACGATTCACAACCGAAAACTGTATTCGGGAAGAGACTGCGAAGTCAAA
>VHCR01000116.1 GCA_016871655.1 Verrucomicrobiota bacterium | reverse complement strand
GTTTTGAAAAGTGTTAGATTGCTTTTCGCCGATTAACTAACATTTTTTCATTTCGATGTTCACTGAAAAATTAAAACAACAATATTACCAAGCGCTTCTGGCAAAAGATAAAAACTACGATGGGGTTTTTTATGTTGGGGTGACCACAACGGGAGTTTTTTGTCGCCCGACGTGTCCTGCACGTAAGCCGAAGTATGAGCATTGTGAATTTTTCAAGACGGCCCAAGAGGCTCTCCTAGCATCGTTTCGACCATGTCAACGTTGCAAGCCACTCTCTCATCCTGATCATGCTTCTGATTTAATTCAAAAATTAGTGGCGGCGGTGGAAGCTAATCCGGAGGAGCGTTGGAAGGATTATCATGTTGCTGAATTGGGATGTGATCCTTCGACAGCGCGGCGCCAATTTCAAAAACGCTTTGGAATGACGTTTGTTGCCTACGCACGAGCGCGACGCATGGGAATCGCGATGAAAGAAATTCGAAAAGGAGATCCGGTCATTCAAGCGCAGCTTGCAGCTGGTTATGAATCGGGAAGTGGATTCCGTGATGCTTTTTCAAAAATCATGGGAGCGGCTCCTGCAAGTCGTGGAGAACATTATCTCATTCTCCATGCGACATGGATCGACTCCCCTCTAGGCCCAATGCTCGCGATTGCTGATGAAGAAAAACTTTTTCTTTTGGAATTTGTCGAGCGGCGGGGATTGGAACGTGAGATCGAGCGGTTGCGCAAGCGCATGAAAGCGGCGATTGTTCCTGGAATGACGAAGCCACTGCACGCTATCGAACAAGAGCTCAAAAAGTATTTTGAAGGAAAACTCAAAAAATTTGAGACACCGTTTTTCCTGCTTGGTTCTGATTTTCAAAAAAAAGTTTGGCGTGCACTTTTAAAAATTCCCTATGGCACAACACGAAGTTATGCAGCGCAAGCAGATTCTATGGGCTTTCCGAGGGCGACTCGTGCAGTGGCTAATGCGAATGGAGCAAATCAACTAGCACTCGTTATTCCTTGTCATCGCATCATCAATAGCAATGGCGCTCTCGGTGGCTATGGGGGAGGTCTTGCAAGAAAAGAATGGTTGTTACAGCATGAAAAAATATTTTGCTGAACTCGAATGGAGAATAAATAGAAAGTGTAAAAAAAGAGGCGAGTCACTGTTGGTCGATCTGAAAAAACCAAAAAACAGATCGCAGTGACTCGCCAAGAACAATGAAATATTCATAAGATTGGACTCCTGAGCGTTCAAAACGTTCAAATTATTTTAAGAACATGAGTCATCATATTCTGCTCCTTCCATCTGACTCACGCATTGCGGCAATTCCCATTCAAGAAAATGGAGAGCCGCTCGTTGATGTGCGCACAGAGGGAAAAATTACTATTGGGCCGTCACCTGAAATTCCAAACAATCGCGATTATACGTATTTGAGAAAAACTGTTTACAAAAAATTGCTCCAAGCTCAGAGCCTCTTGCCGTCAGGCTTGCGCTTTTGTTTGTACGAAGGTTATCGGAGTCTTGAGTTGCAGCAACGACTCTTCGATGATCGTTTTGAAATCATCAAGCAATGTCATCCTGACTGGTCTCATGAGCAGCAATTTTTGGAGACACATCAGCTCGTGGCCCCGACGATTAATTTGGATGGGACAAAAAATATTCCGTCACATGCAACGGGAGGAGCTGTTGATCTTTATTTAATCGATGATGCAGGAAACGCTGTAGAGATGGGTATTCATCCTAAAGATTGGATGCTTGATCACGATGGATCACTCTCTCTTCCTGATTCCAAGATGATTTCAGGAGAGGCTAAGAAAAATCGCACGATCATGAATCGTGTGCTCGACCAGGTGGGCTTCGCTAATCTTGCGACTGAATATTGGCACTGGTCTTATGGCGATCGCTATTGGGCCTGCAGTAAAGGAAAGCCTTTTGCGATCTATGGGCTTCAAGAAAAATGAAAGGTAGCTCCATGCTGAGAAAAATTTTACTTTTACTTTTTTTATTAGGATCGATTGATGGAAAAGCAGCGACTGAACAAAAAATCGCATCACCATCACAGCAAGGCTTTATCAATGTTCCAGAAGAGAAGCTTTACTATCAACGATTCGGTTCTCAGGGCCAAGGTATTCCAATCATAGTACTTCATGGTGGTCCGGGCATGGATCAAAGTTATCTTTTGCCGCAGATGTTAGAGTTAGCGAAGGATCATGAAGTCATTTTTTACGATCAGCGAGGTTCAGGAAAATCGTCTTCTCGTCCGCTCGATGTTGAGCAAATGAACATGAAGCGCTTTGTGAAAGATTTGGAAGCGGTGCGAAAATATTTTGGATTTCATAAAATCATTTTGTTGGGGCATTCGTGGGGAGGAATTTTGGCTGCAGAGTATGAGGTTATCTATCCTCAGCATGTGGCTGGATTGATCTTGATGGATTCGGTTCCTATGACCTTGAAGGGAATGAAGGTTTTTGATCAACGATGCGCTAGTAAGATGGCAGCAATCCAAAAACCACTTGATCAGCTCGAACATTCTTCTGCTTTTCGAAACGGAGATCCTCGCGCCGTAGAAAAACAGTATCGAATGATTTTTGAAACTTATTGTTACAAAAAAAGTGATGCTCAAAAAATCACCCTCAATTTTTCAAAAGCAACGACAGTCAACAGTCAGCAAATCGAAAAAATCTTTGGAGAGAATTTTTTTAGCAAACCTTATGATTTGCGACCTCAACTTCATCAATTGAGCATTCCCATCTTGATCATTCATGGTGATCAAGATCCAGTTCCTGTAGCCACCGCTCTAGAAACAAAAAACGCCTTGCCCAATTCAACACTAGTCATTTTAAAAAATTGCGGTCATTTTTCTTACATCGAGCAATCTAAAAAATGCTTTGAAGCGATTGAAAAATTTTTAAAAAATTTATAACGCGCTCCAAAAAAGAGGCGAGTCACTGTTGATCGATCTGAAAAAACCAAAAAACAGATCGCAGTGACTCGCCAAGAATAAAACTATGAAACTCTATTTATAAGATTGGACTCCCCAGCGCTCAAAACGTTCAAATTATTTTTAAAAATCACTGACTGTCCCTAAATTGACAAAATCATTGCCTGCCCCCATGATCGAAGATGATTTGTTCATGAAACAAATTTACGATTTAAAAAAACAATGAAAACAATTGGTCTCCTAGGTGGTGTCGGTTGGTCTTCGACGATCACGTATTATAAAACTCTCAACGAGCTCGTGCAGGAGCGTCTCGGCGGATATCACAGTGCAAAAATTTTGCTCAAGAGCATCGATTATCATGAGATTCAAAGCAACTATGGGAAAGATCACGATCGCGTGGCGGCCTTATTGGAAGAGGAGTTGCGAGGCCTGATCGCTTTGAAACCAGATTGTATTCTGATTTGTTGCAACACACTTCACAAATATTATGACATGATCAAAGAGCGTCTCTGCTCCGACATCCCCGTTTTTCATGCCTTGGAGCTCGTCGTGCAAGAGTTGCAGCGACGGAATTGTCAAAAAGTTTTATTGTTGGCGACAAAGAATACGCTCGAAGATGGTTTCTTTGAAAAAAAATTAGAAGCCAGCAACATCAACGTCACGATTCCGAACGAAGCAGAGCGCGAAGAGATCCGCAAGATTCACAATGAATTAATGCAAGATATCGTTAATGAAAAATCAAAAAAGTTTTTTCAAAATCTCATTCAATCTCATCGCGATCTTGACGCTGTTATTTTAGGATGCACGGAACTTCCTTTGGCCATTGATCAAAAAAATTCTGTACTGCCCATTATCGATCCTATCATCTTGCAGACTAGCGCTGCGGTTGACTATTCATTAGCAGATTGAATAATTTGCTGTCCCGTTGATTGACGAAAATGGTATTAATAATAGGCCACATGGGAGGCCGGTATGAAGTTCGAGGCGAAATTTACCATTACTAACAGTATCACCCAAGCGCTTTCAGCGATTGAACGCGCCCGTGGTTTTCTGGCAGCTGCAACATTATCAGCAGACTGGATTAAAGAAATGCAAAGTAGAGCCTTTGTTTTAGAGGCTTATTCTACAACGCATATTGAAGGTGCCCAGCTTACATTCGAAGAATCTGAACTTTTGCTCTCCGGAAAAAAGTTAAGTGCGCCTGATCCCGATGATGTTAAGGAGCTACTCAATTATCGAAAAGCTTTTGAACTAGTTGCTACCTACTTAGACGACGGTTCGGCTATTACTGAAGCTCTTGTTCGTGAGATTCACAAAGCATTAGTGCAAGATGTTAGAGGGAATTCAGCAGCGCCTGGTGAATATCGAAAACTTCAAAATTATGTCGTTAATTCAAAAACGAAAGAAATTATATATACGCCACCTGCAGCTTTTGAAGTTCCAATAATGATGGCTGAGTTGCTCCATTGGATCAATGAGGAGCAAAACATCAGTCCTATTTTAGTAGCAGGTATCGCCCAATTTCAGTTAGTACATATCCATCCCTTTTTAGATGGAAATGGACGATCTGCTAGGCTGCTTTCAACGCTTTGTCTCTATCATCATGGCTATGATTTTAAACGTCTATTTAGTTTGAGTGAATACTACGATCGAAATAGAACAGATTATTATAAAGCCATTCAAAGTGTTCGTGAGAATGAAATGGATATGACTCAATGGTTGAATTATTTTATCGAAGGGTTGGCAACACAACTGCAAGAGCTGGTAACACAAGGTACTAGAGCGATCAAGAAAGATGTTTTAAAAAATAAATTTAACCTTTCTAGTCGGCAGGCAGTGGCTATTGATTCTATTCTTAAGAATGGCAGTCTCACTATTCAAGAATATGAGCTGTTGCTTCCGGATGTTCCTCGGAGGACTTTACAACGAGATCTGAAAGTTTTAGTTGATAAACAAGTTCTTCTAGTTGGGGGTTCCACTCATCACATCAACTATCGCTTAAACAACAAATAAGATAAGTTTGCGCCATGTTTGCGCCATGTTTGCGCCATGTTTGCGCCACCATTAAACCATGAACTTACTCACACCAGTCACGCTCGTTGGAAAACACGCAACGCTAGTGCCGCTTAGCATCAAGCATTGCGAGGGATTAACTGATGCAACGAAGGATGGAGAGCTTTGGAAGCTTTGGTATACTGGAGTTCCTGGGCCAGAAAAAGTGGCTGCTGAAATTGAGAAACGACTCGCTTTGCACGCGCAAGGATCAATGCTCCCCTTTACGGTGATTGATAGTGCCAC
>VHCR01000115.1 GCA_016871655.1 Verrucomicrobiota bacterium | reverse complement strand
CGAAGAAAGCGCACTTTCACAAAGTTCATCAATTCGTTGAAAAACCACATCGAGAAAAAGCGGAGATATTTTTTAAAGGTCAGCGTCACGGTTGGAACGCAGGAATGTTCCTCTGGCAAGCTCAATCATTTTTGGATGAGTGTCGTCGTCAGCAGCCAGAGCTGGCTTCTTTTATCGAGCGATTCTCGAGCGAGGCCTCGCCTGAAAAATTATTGCAGCGCGATTTTCCTCAGCTTCCAAAAATCTCGGTCGACTACGCCATCATGGAAAAAGCGAAACAAGTCGTCGCAGCGATTGCTGAGTTTGACTGGGATGATGTCGGCCACTGGACCGCTCTTCCAAAGCACCTCGGGGCCGATGAAAAAGGTAACACCATCCAAGCAGAGCCAGAAAAAATTCTCCTTCACGAAGCCACCAACAATATTGTTGTTTCCGAAGGAAAAACAGTAGCCCTCTGCGGCGTCAACGATCTTGTCGTCGTCCAAACCGCAGATGCGCTCCTCATCTGTCACCGCGATGCGGTGGAGAGCATCAAGAAGCTGCCGGTACCTGAGGGGTTGAAGTAGAGTTATCGAGACACCTTCAATCCCTCTCGCTTTGCTAGCGATGCCTGATTTTGATCAAACGTCAAAAATGTTTTTGATTTTAGATGCAATGCTGTGGCCACATGTAAAACATCTAAGGTGCGATGTCCCTGTTCGAAAGTATGTTTTACACTCAATCGATCAGCTAAACTATAAACATCCATCCAATCAACAGGAGGAACAATAAAAACCCCGTTAACAATATTTTCGTCCAACTGATCCAGCATCTTATTGGCAATTTTTTTTGAAAATCTTTGTGAGCGGTCTTTAGAAAAACGAAATGCTTGCAATCGCACTGATTGTCGAAATTCAAAGACGACTAATGCTGAGAGGTGGATGGATTCTTTAAAATGAGAAACTAAAGAATATGCATGCGCGGTGCTATCTTGAAGGCGTGTTAGAGCACAAACAATAGACGTATCAGCAAAAGCACTCATCCCTCTTGCCCTTCCAATTCAAATTCTTTCATTTCTCGCACTTGTTCCATGGTAAGCGGAGGGCGGTCTCCCCATATTTTTTTTGCTTGAGCGCAAAAGTCAGGCATCTTAAAAGTCTTTTTAGCAGTAATCTTTGGGATTAATTCAGCAAAGTCGCGACCACGGCGTGTGATTATTACTGTTTGTCCATTGGCAAGCCACGATGAAACCTTACGAAAGTTATTACGTAAGTCCGCAACGGTTGCAGTTTTGTTTAAAGTCTTCATGATAGATAAATCTATCATAACAGAAATAACTGTCAATCGCTTAGAAAAGGAGCTTCTTCCCCTGCTGCGTCTCCCACAGCTTTCGCTGTTCACGAGTCAAAACCTTGAGCATCTTAGCTCCATGGTTCTTGCGATTTTTTCGGAGCGCCAAAATTTGTTGATGGTAGCTCATCTTCCCTTGGTCAGCATACAAATCGATAGACATCGCTTTTTGATAGGAGTCTTGATGAATCTTTTCAATTTTTTGTTGTTGCTCCTGACTGAGTCCTAAAAGTTTTTGCTCGGAAGGAGCAATGAGCAATGTTCCGCCTAAAACTTGTCGCTCGATTTGACGCAGACGACGGCGTTGCACAGGGGTCAGGACATCGATGGCACGTTGGTTATAATCCACAGAAAGTTGCTCTAATTTTTTCTGAGCTGCTGCTAACTGCTCAGGCGTTTGATGAGGCGTCTTCATGAGTTTCATTGCTGCTGCACGATAGTCGCTGCGCAACCCTGCAATGACACTTTTTTGAAGGGAAGTGAGTTGCAAATCCTTACTCACATGATCCAGGCTAATCAAAATCGGAAGCGATCCGGGATTCTCTCGAACTGGCGCGCTAGCCTCCTTCGATGCTGGGCTTGCAGCATGAGCAGTAACAAGAGTGAAGGAAAGCAAGGCAACGACAAGACGGGATATTAATGATTTCATGGATTAAAATAAGTAAAATGCTCCTGTTCCGATAAAGGATTTTTGAGAACCTTACAAGAAAAAAAATAAAAAGCAACGAGTGTTCAACCCGAATATTTCATTTTAGCTTTCAATTTTTAAAATAAGAATTCTTAAAAAATGATGCCTCAGAACTCGCTACTCGCTACTTTTTCTTCTGCAACAGCCTCAATGCTTCCATCAGCAAATTGAATGGAGAGCAGCTCATGATGCTGAACTTGCATAGCAGAAGAAATAACTTTTCCTTTTTGATTGCGCGTAATGGTGAAACCGCGAGCGAGCGTTGACTCAGGGCTCATCGCGGTCAATGAAGCACGAAGGCGCTCGTATTGTGATTGCACACGATGTTGCTGATGCAAGAGCTGCTGGTTTAATTGACGTTCGAGCGTTTTGGTTTGCTGCGAGACTTGTTGAAAAAGAAGTTCAGGATGATGCCTCCTCAACTGGGATGCCATGGTTTTCCATACAGCTCTCGATTGTTCCAGCCGGTAGCGTAATGTTGTTTCCAACACGCGCGCTGAAGAATCAAGTTGTTGTTGCACCTCCCAACAGCGCCGCTCTGGCTCTCGAAACAAAGAGGCATTCTGAGTCTGTTCCCAGCGATGAAGAAGATGGGTCTGTCTCAAAAAAACTTCTCGTTGCAACCGCTTCACAAAGAGTTTGGCGCTTTCTAACAAATTCGCTCCATCAGCTGCTAAGAGCTCAGCAGCAGCACTCGGAGTCGGAGCACGAAGATCAGCCGCAAAATCACAAATCGTAAAATCAATTTCATGGCCTACCGCACTCATCACTGGAATCCTACTCGCCACAATCGCGCGCGCGACCCTCTCTTCATTAAATTCCCAAAGGTCTTCGAGACTTCCGCCACCACGTGCTACGACAATAACATCAACGTCTCCGATTTTTGAAATATCATCAGAAAATTCTTCGATAGCACGAGCGATCTCCTCTGCTGCACCTCGGCCTTGCACGCGCACAGGAGATATCACGACTTGCAGTCCTGGATGACGTCGATGGAGCACATTGAGAAAATCAGCAATCGCAGCTCCGGTTGGCGAAGTCACGATCCCAATGCGTTGAGGAAAACGAGGAAGTGGACGCTTTCTCTCTGGATCAAACAGCCCTTCTGCGGCTAGTTTTTGTTTCAACGCTTCAAACTTGGCTTGCAGTACACCAACCCCACGCGGCTGAATCACACGGACCATGAGTTGATATTGCCCCCGCGGTTGATAAACTGTGACTGAGCCTTGGATCTGTACGGCAAGCCCATCAGCAAGCTTCAACGAAGAAAATGCTGCCGCCGTCCGCGCAAAAAGTACACACGCAATTTGAGACTGTGCATCCTTGAGCGTGAAGTAATGATGCCCAGAAGCTTGCCGTCGATAATTAGAAATTTCCCCCTCGATCCAAACCTCACCAATCTCCCCCTCCAGCAGTGCTGCCACACGCCGCGTGAGTTCTGTCACGGTCAGCACCTTGGGGCCTGTTGCTAGCGATGAAGAAAAATCCGAATTTTCTTCTTTTGGTTTTCTATTTTTTTTTGCAACAACCTTGTTTTCAACACGCGTTCCGAGTTGTTGCGGCTCACTGAAAAAACTGAGTTCGGTTTGTTCTTTCATTTCGTTTTAAGAATAGCCGCAAAAGAACGCAAAGAACGCAAAAAAAGAAAATAAAAGTAACGAGTGGCGAGTGGCGGGTAGCGAGTGCTTAAGATCAACAGTAAATTAGTTTTTCGAAGCTTTACTTCAGATCACAAGTTTCAAAATGAGTATTCCAAGCAAATATTGCCTCAGAACCCGCCACTCGCCACTCGCCACCCGTTACTTCTTTTCATAGCTTTTTTGTGATCTTTGTGTTCTTTTGTGGCCATTAATTATTTTAATGCCTCAGTAATTGCAGCAACAACCGCCTGAATTTCTTCCTCTTTCAACTCTGGAAAAATCGGCAAGGCCAAGGTTTCTTGCGAAGCCCGCTCTGACTCTGGATAAGAGCCGAGCTTGTCGTTGAGATCAGCAAAGCATTCTTGCAGGTGCAGCGGGACCGGATAATAAATCGCGTAGCCGATTTCTTTTTTGTTGAGATGATCAATCACTTTGTCACGCTGTGCAGAGGCTTGGTCGCCGAACATTCGAATCACATACTGATGATAGATATGATGATTTTTTAAACCACTCGCGGCCCACGGCTCCGCGGGCAAGGCGATAAGATCGAGTAAGCCAGCCTTGGTGAAAGCCTCTTTATAAATTGCTGCATTTTTTTGGCGCTGTTCATTCCATTGTGACAAAAACGGAAGTCGTGCTCTTAAAATGGCTGCTTGAATTCCATCCATTCGAAAATTTCCACCGACAACTTTGTAATAGTAACGTTCTTCCATTCCATGGTTACGAAGGATTCGAATTTGGTCTGCTAGCTTTTCATCACGACAAACAATAAATCCGGCATCACCAAAAGCTCCTAGGTTTTTTGTCGGATACAAACTGACAAACGAAGCCTCGGCGATTGCACCTGCTTTTTTTTGACCTTCTTTGCTTGGAAAATCTGCGCCTATCACCTGCGCCGCATCTTCGACGACGGTCACTCCAAATTCTTGAGCCAACGCCATGATTGCCTCCATGTCAGAGCACGTTCCAAAAAGATGAATCGGAATAATCATCTTCACGCGGTTTCCTTTAGCTGTACGCAACGTTCCATCTGCTTCACGTTGAAATGAGGCAAGAAGGGCTCTGAGCTTTTCGGGATCCATCATGTAAGTCTTTGGATCGATGTCACAAAAAACAATTTCTGCGCCGAGGCGATGAGGACAACTTGCTGTTGCAAAAAAAGTATACGGAGTTGTGATTACTGCATCGCCAGATCCAATACCTTTCGCCATGAGAATCACGAGAAGCCCATCTGTTCCTGAAGAAACGCCTATCACGTGAGCCTTGTTGTCAAAACAAGTAGTTGCGATCTCTTTTTCTAATTCAACAACTTCTTTGCCAAGAATGAACTGCTGATGCTCAAGAACACGATCGATGGCTGCTTTGGTCGAGGTCGTTAAAGCAGCATTCTCGCTCTGCCGCGAAAGAGTAAATAATGGAATCGTCATAAAATAAAATTAGAGCGTTAAAAAAAAGTTATATAGTGTATTAAATTGAAAAGGGCATGTTAGAAGCGCTGAAATTTTTTCTTAGAACAAGGCCGAAGATCGAAGCGCTATCCGAAGATAACGTGAGATCTGAGAACGCAGTTCTAAGGAA
>VHCR01000114.1 GCA_016871655.1 Verrucomicrobiota bacterium | reverse complement strand
TCCCATCGCACGGCGCAAAAGATCAGCTTGACCCAGCGTGTAGCCTGCAAGGGCATTGGCAGCTTGTTGGACTTGCTCTTGATAAATGATGATGCCGTAGGTTTCTGAACAAATTTTTTCTAAAAGAGGATGAGCATAGGAAATTTTTTTATTTCCTTTTTTCCGTTCAACATACTCATCGATGTTTTGCATCGGTCCAGGACGATACAATGCAACCAATGCAATGAGGTTACTAAAATGATCCATCTGCATGCGCTTTGCAACATTAGTCATCCCGCCGGACTCCAGTTGAAAGACGCCAACAGACTCTCCACGATTCAGTAGTGCAAATGTTGCAAGATCATCTAACGGAATTGTTGAAAGAGAAAAATCAGGATTTTTTTGATGGATCAGTTTGATGGCATCATCCATGACGGTGAGGGTTGTTAGCCCTAGGAAGTCCATTTTAAGAAGTCCAAGATCGGTCAATGGGGCCATGGAATATTGACTCACTATGCCACCATCATTGCCACGCGTGAGTGGAATGTAATCAGAAAGATCGCGATCAGCGATGACGATGCCTGCCGCATGAACGCCCGCATTCCGTGTGAGGCCTTCTAAAAAAGTGGCGTAATTCCAAAGTTGTGCTGTGGCTGGTTCTTCCTCAACCGCTTTTTTGAGATCTCCATTTTTTTCGAGCGCGCTTTTCAATGTGATGTTGAGTTCATTCGGAATCATCTTTGCAATCCGATCAGCATCACTATAGCTCCAGCCAAGGACGCGACCGACATCTCGAACGACACTCTTGGCGCCCATTGTGCCGAAAGTGATGATTTGTGAGACGGCGCGCTCTCCATATTTTTTGCGAACGTAGTCGATCACTTCGCCGCGACGATTTTGACAAAAGTCGATATCGATATCGGGAGGGCTGATGCGATCAGGATTGAGGAAGCGTTCAAAAATCAGTCCATACTCCAAAGGATTGAGATCGGTAATTTCAAGAACGTAGGAAACCAACGAACCAACTGCAGAGCCTCGTCCTGGGCCGACGGGAATGCCATGCGTTTTGGCATAGTGAATAAAATCCCAAACGATGAGGAAGTAACTGACGAAGCCAGTTTTTTCTAAAATGGACAATTCGTAATCGAGGCGATGACGAAGTTCATCGCTGATTTTTTCGCCGAAGCGCTGGTGCAATCCTTTTTCACAAAGTTCACGCAGATAACCCTCGCGTGTTTTTCCTGTTGGTGGTTTGTAGTCAGGATATTTTGATTGAGTGAATTCGAGCGTGAGGTTGCAACGTTCTGCGATCTTAACCGTGTTGCTAATGGCTTCCGGACAATCTGCGAAGAGGGCGGCCATTTCATCTCCCGATTTAAAATAAAGTTCGGGTACATAATGCATCCGCTTTTCATCAGCAACCATGGTGCCTGTGCCAATGCAGAGCATGACGTCGTGAGCCTCATGATGAGCGCGCTCGAGAAAGTGAACATCGTTGGTGGCGACGAGGCCTAGGTCAAATTCTTTGGCGAGTTGAATCAAGAGGGGTCGATTTCGGCGTTGGGCCTCGATTCCATGGTCGCTGAGCTCGATGAAAAAATTTTCTTTTCCGAAAATATTTTTGTACTCGAGGGTGAGCGTGCGAGCTTTTTCAAAATCATTTTCACTCAGTGCTGAGTTGATTTCTCCTTTAAGGCAACCGCTTAAGGCGATGAGACCTTCGGCATGCTTTGCGAGTAGTTCTTTGTCGACGCGAGGCTTATAATAAAAACCTTCCAGATGGGCAGCAGTAGAAAGTTTGATAAGATTGTGATAACCGACATTATTCGTGGCTAACAGTGTCAGATGATAAGCCGTATCGCGGCCATGAGCGTTGCTCTTTTTGTCATGCATTGATCCCGGTGCAACATAAATTTCGCAACCGATGATTGGCTTAATGCCAGCAGCTGTAGCAGCTTGATAAAACTCAATAGTTCCAAAAAGATTGCCATGATCCGTGAGGGCGATCGCTGGCATTTGAAAATCTTTTGCCTTTGCAATGAGTTCCTCAAAACGAATGGCACCATCCAAGAGCGAGAACTCGCTGTGAAGATGAAGATGGACAAACGGTGTAGGCATGCTAACAGGATACAGCTTATAAGCTGTAGGCTACAGGAAATAATATTGAGAATGGGAAAAATTTCCTATTTTCTAGTTCGATGCCTTCATCTGAATATCATCATTTAATTCAGCAATTTCATTTTTATCATCAGCACCAGGCAGATTGGGAAGATTTTCAAAAGCTTCAATTTTTAAATCAGCTCGAAGAAGAGGCATGTCATTTTTTCTTAGTTGTAGAAAAAAAGAGGCGAGAGATAACGGAAAATGGAGAAAAAATAAAATTACTGCAAGAAGAGCTTCATCAAATAGCTTGTTTTATAGATCAACTTTTTCAACTTTTCATAGACTTAGATAAAAATCGCGAGCAAGAAATTTTTGAGGAAGAGAAGGCGAAAATTATTGAACACTTTTTGATGCTTGGATCTTCACGAATGAAAATTTTGATTGAGGAAAATTGTTTAAAGATTTTTAAACCTGATGATCAAGTTGGAAATAATTTTAAAAGAGCTGGTAACGCGCCTATGGAGGAATTCGGCTTTTCCAATAGGGGGCAAGCCTCAATAAGAGCGGTTGCAAGTTACCTTGTTAGTCAGGAATTAAATTTAAATTTTGTTCCTCATACAACGGTTGTAACTTACAAAGGAGAACGAGGCTCTCTTCAAGAATGGATCAAGGGAATTCCTCTAATAGAAAAAAAATTAGAAAAACTTTCTGATATCTTTTTATCTCGTCTAATAAAAGATCATACATTGCCTGAATTAAGAGAAGCTGTTGCCAGAGACGCAACGGGAAGAGAATTTTGGAATTCCTCGGAGTATGGATTGATCTTAAAACCACCACTTCGACATGAAAAAGGAAATCTTCATGTTTTTAAAAATAGTATTCCGATCAGTGATACCAAGGCACAAGTTTTTTTCATGATGAGAAAAATTGAATTAGCAGAAAAAAAAGTAACTCGGATTATCAATCCTGATTTTTCTCTTCCAACTTTGCAAAAAGGGTTTCTCGATGCTCAAGCTTTTGACTTTATTGTTGGTCAAGTTGACCGACACATCGGAAATATTTTAATTAAAGATCAGGAAGTTTTGTTTTTATTGGATCATGACTATACTTTTCCTGAAAAATTTAAAGAGCTAGATGAAGTGACAAAAAAAGCACTTGCTCTGAGGTCAGCATTAACAGAGCTTCCGCCATTGCTTGATAAAAAAACTGCTCACCATATTATGAACTTTCAAGTTGAAAAATTTTATGAACAGTTCTTGTCGCTCGGATTAACGCATGAAGAACTAGAATCTTGCAAGAGTCGCCTGGCACTTTTAAAAAAGCATATTCACCAACTTAGCTGCGACAAAAAGATCATTGATGTGTGGACTTATGAGACTTATCAAAAGCTGATCAGAGGTCGAAAGAACGAAGAAGGGCTTTTAATTCACAATAATTATATTTCTAAATTTCTTGAAGAGCAAAGGCAGCGTCAGTTTATCTTATCATTGATTCAAAAAAAAGAGAAAGAGTGGAAAGCCTCTGTAGCTGCTCAACGATCAATGGTATAAGAGAATATGGATGGAGGGTGCTAAAAATTTTGATTTTCTTTTTAGTGATTTATGATTAAATCACTGCTATCACATTCTATTAATTTTATGAATACAATATCGGCATCTTCTTTTTCGCACGCTACGTTGCTTGATCAAGTAGTCGTTTGGCGACGATATTGTGTCATGGAGCAGATCCGTTGCGTCGATTTTTCTTATCGACGTTGAGCTCTTAGAGCCTCTTTTTATCAGGATCTGTTGATGGAGTAGCTCTCGCTGCTTCATTTTTTTTGAGCTCGCTTGCTTTTTTCATAGGCCAGTGCTGTGCCTTTGAAATTTTTCCAAACCTTACCTCTACTATTTCTATGTTTCATCCATCATTATCATTTTTTATTGTTCTACTCTTTTCTTTTTTTCTAAAAATGCCACTCGCTCTAGCGGCAGAACATCAGAAAAAAGAATCGCCCAATTCTGAATCGATGGTTGTTGATGATTTTAGTAGTACTCCTAATAGCTCAGGGACCGTTTCGGAAATATTTTGTTCAAGTCACCATCCTGTCACCGTTAATCAATGGGCTTGTTTTATGAATTCAGTTTATGTTGATCCGGAAAATAAAAGTGATTTTCGTCATTTATACCATCCAGAAATGTTTGATGATCAAAATGCTTCTTCTTTGCTGCAAGTCAGCATAACAAAACAAATCAATAAACAAGCTAGTGAACGGAAATGGACTTACTCTGCACGCAGTGTAAGGAGTGGATTTTTTTGGACGACAGTAACAAATGACGGCGCTTCTCCTATTGTTAATATTACACTTGATGATGCCAAGCGTTACTGTAACTGGTGTGAACATGGGGCTCTTCATGCGACTAGCTTAGAAGAGGCTTTGGGCATGACGGAAAGTGGAGTCTACGATTTTACCGCTGAGGAAGAGGGAGTTCTTATTAACGGGAATGATTCGATGCAGAGTGAAATGGGCGGAAAGGTTGCTGCTCCAAGTGATCAGGCTCAAGCATCTCTTTCTTCCAATTTAGATTTACATGACGAAGTAACGCTTTCAGCTAGTAAGACTACTAATAATAATTCGAATAATTTATTTTTAGGGTCACTAGAAGCAATGATCACTGCACAACTGAGTTCTTACGTCTTGGAAGCAATTCTCAATGGATTTTTCCTTGCAGATCCTCCTGCATTCGTAGCTTTGGAAGCAGGGGAATCTTTATTTCCATGGTTATCAGAAAAATTTTTTCCATGGATATGGAAATATCTCTGCAAAAGTTGTGAGCCTTTTACATTGCCGAGAAATTTAGTGAATGCCGTTTTAACTTTGTTCAATGCTGCTGGCATGAGCACAGAAACAACTTTGAGTATGAAAGACGATTCCTGGGGAACAATAGCTTTATTAACAACAGAATCGATTGTGACGATGGCTTTCGTAGAAGGTACCGGAGCTCTTGTTGAAAAACCAGTAGAGTGGTTACTGAACTGTTTAAGTATTAATAGTGGTGGTAACAAGGCCGAAGCAGGCTGGACCTTGGTCAGATTGTTCATGAATATTTATTACATCGGAGCTGGTGCTTACTTCAATGTTCATTCGGATATTAAGAACTACCAAAAACAACACCCTTCATCTTGAGCTTGGAATTTTTCA
>VHCR01000113.1 GCA_016871655.1 Verrucomicrobiota bacterium | reverse complement strand
TTGTTATTTTTAGCGCTAGCAGCGTTGTCATCGCTACTGTTACCTCGGTAGCAGCACGCTCTGACGCCTTGCTAGCGCTAAAAATTCCTGCGTATAATTTTCCTAAAATTCATCCGTCATTGGTATAATTTTTTAGATTTTGCCGGAGGCCTTGTTCTGACCTACAACCTATAACCTACAACCTACAGTCTTTGGTCAAAACACGCTTGATGACCTCACAAAAAAAATGATTTCTGAAAAACCACAACCTTCCACACGCACGCTCATCGATTGGGAAAAAGAGTTGCCAAAGTATTTAGCAACAGGACCGATTATTCCTCAGGAGGAAGCGGCGATTTGTCGAGAGGCAGTGACGCTTTTAGAGCAATCTCGTAAGCAGGGTGCTGAGATTGTAGCCGCGGCACAGCAGGAATTTGAGAGACAAAAAAAATTAGGAATGGAGCAAGGGTTGAAAGAAGGGCGCGATGCGGCTGTAGTGCATCATTTGAAAACAGTTTTAGCATCACTGGATTATTATGAGCAATCGCGTAGTCAACTCGTCGGAGTCGTAACGAGTTGTTTGCGGCGTCTTATTATGGACTTGCCCCCGGAAGAGCGCATCTATCAGCTCGTGGGACAAGCGCTTGATGCTTTCAAGCAACAAACGCGACTCATCTTACAAATTAATGCCAAAGATCAAGAAGCTGTCGAAGCAGCGATTGCTAAGCTTCAGCCTCGGATGCCAGCTGGTTCTACGATTGAAGTGAGATTGCATGAAGAGCTCACCCCTGGCTCTTGTGTGTTAGAGTCACCACTTGGGCTTGTTGATGCCTCGCTAGAGAGTCAGCTTGCCATTTTAGAAAATTCACTGTTAGCTGCTGCTAAATCGTAACACTTTCTGCAATTTCGTTATCATGAATCAAGAAATTCAACAAGCTGATACGCCACCGCCAACAGCGCAGAACGATGGTGAAGATAGTTTTCTTGGGCGATTGCAATCGATTGCTGTGGTGACACAGCCGAAGCCTTTGCGTGGACAAATCACGGAAGTGGTTGGGATGTTGGTGAAGGCAATCCTTCCCGGAAGTAGAATTGGAGAGCTCTGTGAGCTGAAGCGTCCCGGATATAAAGAAAACCTCGAGGCCGAGGTGCTTGGATTTACCGAAGAGTGTGCCTTGATTATGCCACTCGGAGATTTTACAGGATTGTCCTTAACCACCGAAGTCATTGCGACCGGGAAAGTACATCAAGTCGGTGTTGGTCCAGGAATTTTAGGGCGTGTTGTTGATGGGCTTGGAAAAATTATGGATCACACGGGCGAGCCGTTTGTTCCTGAAACTTATTATGATGTTATTGCCTATCCTCCAGATCCGCTGGAACGCTCTCTGGTAAAGGATCCGCTCTCGTTGGGGGTAAGAAGTATTGATGGATTGTTGACTTGTGGAGAGGGGCAACGTATGGGGATTTTTGCAGCAGCTGGTGGAGGAAAATCAACGCTCCTCGCTCAAATTGTCAGCAACACCGAAGCCGATGTGATTGTCATGGCCCTGATCGGAGAGCGGGGACGTGAAGTTAGAGAGACGTTGGAAATGACGCTCACTCCCGAGAGTAGAAAAAAAACGGTCATGGTTGTTTCTACATCCGATCGCCCTGCGTTGGAGCGTTTGAAATCAGCTTATGTCGCAACCGCGATAGCAGAATATTTTCGCGATCAAGGAAAAAAAGTTTTGCTCATGATGGACTCGGTTACACGTTTTGCTCGCGCACAACGGTTGATTGGATTGGCAACTGGCGAGCCGCCGGCACGTCGAGGATATCCGCCGTCTGTTTTTTCATTGCTGCCTCAGCTCTTGGAAAGAGCGGGGCCAGCAGCGAAGGGATCGATCACAGGATTGTATACCGTCCTTGTTGAGGGCGACGACATGAATGAACCGGTAGCAGATGAAGTGCGTTCGATTTTGGATGGACACATCATTCTTTCTCGCAAGCTCGCAGCGTCGAATCATTATCCTGCCATCGATGTTTCTGTTTCCGTGAGTCGTGTCATGTCTCAAATTGTGACGCCTAAACATCGCAATGCAGCAGGAAAATTTCGAGAGCTTTTGTCAAAATATCAAGATGCAGAGTTGCTCTTGAAAATTGGAGAATACAAAGCGGGGAATGATCCGCTGACGGATGAGGCGATTGCAAAACGAGATAAAATGAATACTTTTCTGCGTCAGGCCAAAGATGATCGCTCTACATTTCAAGAGACGATTGAAAAATTAGAAGCTATTGTTCGATGAGCCGTTATCCACTGGAAGCTATTCGTGACCTTCGGATTCGTAAACAAGATGAAGCGAATCGCAAGCTTGCTGCTGCGCGTGCTGTGGAGGCGCAACGGCGTCAAGAAGTCAAAGATGCTGAAAAAGCACTTCAAGATTATTTAGTATGGATCAAGCAAGAAGCTGATCGGCTTTTTGGAAGCATTGTTGGAGAGCTTAACCCCATTCATAAAGTGATGGATATCACGAAACAAATTGAATGGAATCGTAATCACCAGTCGACTTATGTTGTTGCTGTTGACGAAGCGAAAAAAAAACTTCAGGCAGCGGAGGCCGAAAC
Source organism: Verrucomicrobiota bacterium (assembly GCA_016871655.1). Lineage (GTDB taxonomy): Bacteria > Verrucomicrobiota > Verrucomicrobiia > Chthoniobacterales > UBA6821 > CAIWMF01. Next base: position 2,718 of record VHCR01000113.1, on the reverse strand, counting down.
AATCACTTGTCGGAAGGAACAAGAAAAAGCTTACAAGGAAGTTTGGAAAATCAACCAACATCGAGATATCTGGTTGCAGGAACAAGCTCTACAGGAAGAGCGAGATGAGGAAGCTGAGTTAGAGGAAGTGGCGGCGACCATTTTTGCGATGCATTAATCTTTTTAAAAAAAGTTAATAGCCGGAAAAGAATGCAAAGAACGCAAAATTTTTTTGAGAGCTTGTTTTTCTTTTTCTTTAAGCTCTTTGTGGCTATAATACCATCTTCACTCATTATCTAGACTATAGAGCTTGTTCTTATTGGCATCTGACAGCGTTGTCATCACTCACGTTACAAAGGGTAGCGCTCGTTTTTCCGGCTTGTAAGCTGCCAAAACTTCTGCGCTCTATAGTCCAGCTAATTCATGAAGATGGTATAAATTAAAATGACAGTTTATTTTCCAACCCATAATAATGAGTATCGCAAAACCAATTTCTATTAGTAAGCCGCTTGATTCATTGGATCAAAAACCACAAGCGTTTTCTCGTCTTACTAAAAAAGAATTAGAAGATATTCATATTGCCTCCACTCATTATCCTCCACAAAAACAGAGCGCTGCTAATGCTCGCTATCCCTCAGGTAAGGCATCCAGTCATGCTGAACAACAAGCATCAAAGGTTGCAATAACAGATTCGTTAGGGCATTTGGAAAAGGATGTAAATCGGACAGAGGATCAGGCTGCTAAAGGTCTCTTAGGCGCCAAGGACCAAGACGACCTTCACTTTTATCACGAAAAGGAAGCGCCTGTTGAAAACAATTTTGATGATGTCGATCCTGTGAGCGATGAAACTCATCGTGATCATCTTCCATCAGCCTCTTCACTTGTAGGGGGAGTGGCGGCGCTGATAGCAGAAGCGAAATTATTTTTTCAACCAGATAAACCTTCGCTTTTCTTGGATGATGATTTCTCTCTCTCATCAATAGCGCCTGTTTTTCAAAATCAAGAGTTGGCTTCAGTAAAACAGTCGCTGTCTTCAGCTGATGAGATTTCTTCTCTTGATGTAAGTTCGCCTAGCAGTGATTCTGCAGATTCAGCAGTGGTTGCGACTAGTGCTGTTCACCAAGAAGATCAAGGAACTTTATTAAGTCGGCTTGGTACTGCTGCAGGAATTTTAGTTCCATCGCTTGATCAAAAAGTGCTAATAGATCATGTTGATCCAACCTTGGTAGAAAGCCAATCCAGTGTCAATGTGGCAAAAGATAGGGTGATGGAGCACGGTGACGGTATCATCAACGACCTCGATGTTGATTGGGACGAGCAAAAAGAAGAGGTCGAAGTTGCCGATCAGAAAGTAGGAAGAGGCGAGCCTAGAACCTCAGAAGGAAGAGAAAAAATTTCAACTCCGCGGGATGCAGGAGATGGTACCAATTTTAGTGACGCTCAGCAGGAGCACATTCATGAAACAGCTGATAAAATGGGAGAAAAAGAAAACGAGGGAAGTAATTTGATCATGACAAAAACGCTCATGAATCATGCGGAAATAACTGCTGCAACTGGTTCTTCAGGCTCCTCTGAAGCTCAGCAGTCTGATCCGGTTGCTGCTGCGTTGCGTGTTACTCACCTTTTGGATGAATTGACAGCAACAGTGGGGCGTCTCCGTTTGGAGAGCAGTGATGGTAAGGAAATGACTATTCAATTACGACCCGATGTGCTCGCAGATACCAATATCCATATTGTTGCTACAGGAAAACAAATGGAGGTTTCTTTTTTAACGAGCAATGCCACTAGTAATCTTCTTCTTAATAAGCACTTAACAACATTGCAAAATCATCTTAATTCTCTCTGCCCTGGACAAGTGGTCAATGTTCAAACGCAGCTTACAACTTCTTCTGGCAGCCCTCACACGGGAGGTGAACAAGAGCGTTCTCGTGATGATCTAGCAAGTTTTGATCAAGGAAACCGTGGAAATAATGAAACCCGTGAAGAGTAAAGAGTGCTGTTGAAACAGGCTCTATCTAATTTTGAAACGGCAACTTAAAAAATGAATGTTTCTGCAAAAACCAACCCCTATAAACCGCGAGAAATCTCTAAAATAGATGCTGCTATTTTTAGAGAATTGATTTTTTCTAAAAGAGCGTTGGCTATTTTTCCGAAAGATCCCGATAAAAAAATTAGTTTTTTTGAAGCTAGTTCTTCAGATGGTATTGATAAAAAATTTTCTTTTTCACTCCAAGTGGGTCAACAAAAAGTTGACTTGTCCATTGAATTAAAACCCGGAACGCCTTTAGCTAAGAGGCTAGAAGAGGTGGGTGGTCTTGAATCATTGCCGGAGGAATTTCGAGTTGCATTGATGACTTTTGTAGCTCGAGAGATCATCGATGTTTTGGAGCAACTTTTTCAGCTTCCAGTGACGATGTCGAATACTCCAAACACGCAAGAGGAAGCGAGTGAGAAGAAAGAACTCTATTTTGAAGTTCTAGATTCTCAGTCAACCTGCGAAGCCCGTGCCAGCATCATCCTAAGTGTGCCGTTGCTAGAACGAGTTCTAACTCTTGCCCAAGAAACGCCCATGGTCACAAGCCATTCTTTAACAGGAAAAATTTTAGAAGGGGAAGTTTTTATTGGAAGTGCAACAGTTTCGTTGGAAGATTGTAAACGTCTTCGTCCGGGAGACCTGATTGTGATTCAAGAACCCTCTGCAATAACAACGGGACAAGGAAGATGTTGGATAAAAAAAAG
>VHCR01000112.1 GCA_016871655.1 Verrucomicrobiota bacterium | reverse complement strand
CTTCCAAGCCATGTAAGAGATCATTTTCAGCCTGAAGTTTTTTATTTTCCAACAAAAGACGACGATATTCAGCATCGAGCTCGTCGAGCGTCATGAGATGTTTTCCAAGGCCTCCCAATTGTTTTTTTACAAAAGCCGTTGAACTAAAGAGCGGAGAAAAAAAAGAAAACGTTGCTTCTTGAGCTCGTTCGAAAAAGCGAGTGCTCAGCAGCGAAAAGCAGAGCAGCAAGAGCAGCAGCGATAAAATGAGAAAGAAGCGAGAGCGGGGCATCTGATAAGTTTAAGTTTAAAGTTTAAGTTTAAGTTAATTCTTGCCTTCGGCAAAAATAAAAAATTTTGTAATACTGCCTGAGAGTCTTTTATTCTCTGCCATTGCAGCGCAATGGCCTCGAAACTTCAACTTCAACTTTAAACTTAAACTGCGCGGCGTTGCGAAGCAACGAAGCGCTACACTCTCGCTCTGTCCTGCGCAGCAACGACACGAAGGAATTCAATTTCTTGAAGAGCTCGGCCTGTCCCTTCGACAACGGCGCTCAAAGGATCTTCAGCAACGTGGACCGGAAGGCCTGTTTCTTTGGCGATCAATTGATCAAGACCGCGAAGAAGGGCTCCGCCGCCGGCCAAGACGACGCCATGATCGACGAGGTCAGCTGACAGTTCAGGAGGACAACGTTCCAAAGTAATACGAACAGCATCTACAATTGTCGTGATTGGTTCCATCAAGGCCTCTCGAATTTCCTGAGAAGTGATCGAAACTGTTTTTGGAAGTCCTGCAACAAGATCACGACCCTTTACGTTCATTGAAAGTTCTTTTTCAAGAGGGAAGGCTGAGCCAAGTTGCAGCTTGATATCTTCAGCCGTTCGTTCACCGATGAGAATATTGTAGCTTCGTTTGATGTAGTTGACGATCGATTCATCTAGCTCATCTCCTGCAACGCGGACGCTTCTACTAAAGACGATGCCGGCGAGCGAGATGATGGCGACTTCAGTTGTTCCCCCGCCGATATCAACAATCATGTTGGCTGCTGGATCAGTGACAGGAAGACCAACGCCAATCGCTGCGGCCATCGGTTCTTCAATGAGATAAACTTCACGAGCACCGGCATGGAGTGCGGAATCTTTCACTGCGCGTTTTTCTACTTCGGTAATGCCACTTGGAACAGCAATCACAACGCGAGGGCGAATTAGGCGGCGCGTGCCATGAGCCTTTGTGATGAAGTGACGCAACATCGCTTCGGTGATTTCAAAATCGGCGATCACACCATCCTTCAAAGGGCGAATGGCAGTGATGTTACCAGGAGTACGGCCCAGCATCCGCTTAGCTTCTTCTCCCACAGCGAGGACTTGAGTTGTTCCTGCCTTGACAGCAACAATGGAAGGCTCCCGCAAGACAACACCATGATCTTTCAAATAAACAAGCGTGTTAGCAGTACCAAGATCAATGCCGATGTCCGTGGAAAATATTCCAAATATTTTGTGAAAGAGAGACATAAAAAAGAGGAAGAAGAGAGTGTAGTTTTTAAATCAAAAAAACAAGTCTTCTTTGATAGATTTTATTACGCTTAGCGTCAAGCGTTGAATAGGCTAAGGGCTGAAGGTTATGAAGATTATCGAGTATCACTTTGGAGGGGGAATTTTGTTTTGTAAGAACTTTATGTAGTCAGAAGCATAACCATACTGTTCATCTCCTAAAGTAAAATTTCCGGCGCTATAGTATCGGTTTGCTTCGTTTAAGTTAGTTTGAGCCTGTTTGAAATGATTAGGATACGAAGAAGCAAGATCTTGGTTAGTGCGAAGTTGTTCAAGTTGAGCTTTCAGATCAGCGCATGTTTGTAACTTTTGAGATTTTTCCGAAATTGTAAGAGCTTGTGATTCTTGGGGGGCAAGGGTGGCTTGAGCTGTTTTCAGGAGTTGAGATTTTGTGTTTTGAAGAAGTTGTTGTGGGTCGATCTCTTCTTTTGTTTCTTGTGATACCTGTTCGTTCAAAGTGTCATATTGCGTTCCTAAATGTGCAAGGGTTTCGTTTATTTTTCCCTTATCATCTGAAGAGCATTTAGAAATGGCTTCTTTCGTGTAGGCAACAGCATGATCTCTGGAGAGTGTTTTCTTTTCTGTAGAAGAGTTAGGATTTGTGCACAAGTTGAAATGAGTGATAGCCAATATCAAATCTTTCTTTGCCTCTTGAGTCATGCTACCAGGACGATGTTGATCTAATGTTCTTGCCACGGCTTCATAGCAAGCGAGCTCTTTGAATGATACTCGTGGAGGAGCTGATGCAACAGCTACGGGAGTTGTGATCGGCGAAGGGTCACCTGATTTAGCGAGATTTGGTCTTATTCCAAAACTTGAGCTTGCAGTGCTGGAACCTGCTGACTTAAGAGAAGAAGTCACCCAGGTAATTTTCCTTCCAAGCCACGACGCAGCAGAATTTGCGGCAGAGCCAGCAGCTCGTCCGACAGAAGACATTCCTGCCATAAAAGATCGACTAGCCCAAGAAACAGTTTCCATGATGATGTAAAACGAGTGATGTTAAAAATGAAAGAGCGACGTTAATTTATCAGATTTTCTTGTTAAAACAAGAGCGCGGAACTTTTTCCTGCAGTCTCCAACACATGATATTGCCTTGATTCTACAGCCTACAGCCTATAGCCTCCAGCCTGTGATCATCAAACCTTCTGCCGAGTGGCAACATTGGATTTTTATAGCGGCACTCGCCTGGCTTCTTTTTGAAATGTGGCGCGGCTGGCGGCTTGGCATGATTCGTGGTATCGTAAAAATCCTTCTCTTGATTGCCGCCTGGATGGGGGCTTCTGCAGCAGCTGCTGCAACGAGTGCAGCCTTGGCAATTTTTTTTCGAACCCCTTCCACAGCTATTCCGGCAACGATCGCAGCGCTGGTAGGTTTAATCATTTATTTTTTGGGAACGCTGCTAGCCGGATTTTTGCTGAAGCGCACGGAGCATCATCATGGTTTTTTGCAGACGATTTTTGGAATTGGGGGCGCTTGCTGCGGTTTATTGTTCGGTCTCTTTTTTTTATGGGGAGGTATCTCGTTGGTACGAAGTCTGGGGCTTTTTGGAGAGATGCGATTGATAGAGGCGCAGCGCAAAGGCTCTCCGCTCCGTGATCAAACGATGGCTTGCAATTTTGTGCGGCTCGAGAGGTCGCTAGAAATGGGTCCTGTCGGAGAATTTCTCATTTCGACTGATCCTCTTTCGCCAGCTTTTTATGAAAACACGCGCAAGAGCATGAAGGTGATGCAAGATCCCGAGGCCTTCGATCGATTTCTTCACTCACCTGGCGTAGAAAGACTTTTAGCCTATCCGCAGCTTAATCGCGTTTTGAATAATCCGAGAATTCAAGAGGAAATCAAAGTTGGAAATTTTCCAGCGATCTGGAGCACCCCCGACATTCAAGCGCTCCTACACGACCCTCGGTTGATGCAGCAGCTAAAACAATTCGACCTCACGCAGGCGTTGGATTACGCATTGAAGAAAAATTAGAATAACCTTGTAAGTTCGTTGCGTGGACATAATATGTCCCCATGATTGCCATTCCATTACGAGATTTGAGAAATAACTTTTCGAAGTTAGAAGCATGGTTGGAAGAGGGAGAGTCTATTCAAATTAAAAAACGTGGTGAGCCGATAGCCGTGCTAACAAGTTTTAAAAATGTTTCAACTTCTCAAAAACTAGGAAATCGAATGCCTGATTTTGCAGCCCGGCGAAAAGCTATTTGGAAAAAGCGTGTTTTTACTGCTCGAGAGGTTGCAGCTCTTAGACGAGATGAACTTGGAGAAGAAGATTAAACCTAAAAACGTGAATGAGCCATTTTCCGGACACCTCTTTTCTTTGCGCTCTTTATCGAGAACAGATGAATTCATCTCGCGCAGATGCCTACCTCAAGAAATTGTCAGGAAGATTACAAGTTTCATCGCTCTTGCTTTTTGAATTTCGTCAGGCTGTTCATTTTCAAATTTATTTAAACCTAAAAGATCACGCTAAAGGTTATTCCGAGCAAGAAGGGGAGCAAATGCTGCAGGATATGCAATCTGACCTCGGAGGAAAAGTCCTCATTGTTCTGCCGGTAGATTGGAGCGATGTGCATTATATTGCAGAAAGATTAAGTAAAACGTATACAAAAAAAGCAGGCTTTCGTTTTGCAGATATTCTTCATGTAGCAACAGCACTGCATTTGGGTGTTAAAGAATTTCTTACTTTTGATCTTCATCAAAAAAAATTAGCTCATGCAGAAGGGCTAAAAGTTCCATTCTAATTTCTTAAATTTATGACTAACTCTTCCTACGTAGCAACCATTGGACTTGAAGTCCACGTTCAACTCAAAACCAAGAGCGGTATGTTTTGCTCTTGCAAAAACGAATACGGCGCTGAGCCCAACACACACACCTGTCCGACTTGTCTCGGCTTACCAGGCGCGCTGCCAATGATCAATCGGGAGGCGCTCTATTTGACGACGCTAGCAGGATTGATGCTCGAATGTCGAATTCCGGAGGTTTGCAAATTTGATCGGAAAAATTATTTTTATCCCGACATGCCGAAGAATTATCAGATTTCTCAATTTGATCAGCCGCTCTGCCTCGGAGGAGCTGTGCCGCTGCACGAACGGGCTTATCCGAAAGAAGTTCAAAAAACGCCGGCGGCTGCGGAGAAAAAAATTCGTCTCACACGTATCCATCTTGAGGAGGATGTGGCAAAGAGTTTTCACCTCGATGCAACGAGTGGTATCGATTTTAATCGCGCGGGGACTCCGTTAATGGAAATTGTCTCCGAGGCTGATATCGCCTCGCCCGAAGAGGCCTTTGCTTATTTGACAGCGCTGCGACAAATTTTAATTTATGGAAATATCAGCGATGCTGATATGGAAAAAGGACAGATGCGTTGCGATGTCAATGTTTCGGTGCGGCCGAGCATGCAGAAAGAATTTGGAACGAAAATTGAATTAAAAAATCTTAACTCCATCAGCGGTGTGCGACGTGCGTTGGCCTTTGAAATTGAAAGGCAGATTCAAGTTCTCACGTCCGGAGGCAAGCTCGCTCAAGAGACGCGGCGCTGGGATGATGTTCGCGGGGAGACGACATTGATGCGCATCAAAGAGTCTGCGCACGACTATCGCTACTTTCCTGATCCGGACTTGCTCCCAGTTCATACGGCCGATTTAGTGGCCGAGGCAAAACGACGCATGCCCGAGCTGCCGCAGGCGAAGCGAGATCGCTTCATCCGTGATTATGAAATCAGCGATTACGATGCAGCGGTGTTGACCGACGAAGGAGCGCTTGCGCACTATTTCGAAGCAGCCGTGACCGCAGCCGGAGGCGCGGCCAAGCCGAAGACGTTGGCGAATTGGATTATCAACGATCTCTTGAGTGCTCTCGGAGCCGCTTC